>NZ_CAWUDP010000027.1:0-107460 GCF_963920835.1 Scytonema sp. PCC 10023 | reverse complement strand
TTACGGCGTCTAGTTTCTAAGCAACGAATCGCACCAGCAAGGACCATCCCGCCCACCGCGAGCAGCAAATTCCCACTGTGCTTCTGTCGGCAGCGATTTGCCTGCCCAAGCGGCATAAGCAAGAGCATCTTCATAGGCAATATGCACGACAGGATAATTTTCTCGCCCTTTGATAGAACTTCCAGGTCCTGCTGGATGTCGCCAGTTAGCACCAGGCACATAAACCCACCAGCTACAAGTTTGTAAATTCACTCGATGTTTGGGCTGCTGAAAGACAGCTGAACCTGGTACGAGCAGGTCCGGTATAGCTCCAGGATAATCTTCCGGCTTTGGTGGACGCTCCGCCACTGTCACGTAGCCAGTTGCTTTCACAAAACGTTGGAATTGCTTGTTCGTGACAGCATAGCGATCCATCCAAAAGCCATCGACACGGACGAGATGAGCTGGACCTTCCTCTGGGTAATGATGGTCTGATCCCATCATAAAAGTGCCGCCAGGTATCCAGACCATGTCTCTATCAGGTACTTTACCAGGGCGCTTGGCAGCAATTTGCTTGTCAGATTTACCGGATGATACTTCTTGGCGTAATGTACGTTCCTGCATGAATGATTCCTTAAGGTGGGTAAGGCAGGACTTCTGCATTCCATTCCTCAAAGCGATCGCGCAGCTGCTGCAACACTTTGGGATACGCGTCTTTGAGGTCGGTTTGTTCGGCTTCGTCACTGGCAAGATTAAACAGATATTCGTTCTCTCCTTGCCGCAAGTACTTCCAATCCCCACTCCGGACTGCTACTTGAAGCTGTCCTGAAGGACGCCCAGTGATATTGGATTTATAACGCCAGAACAGCGTTCGAGGGTAAACAGGTTTTTTGCCCACAAGAACAGGAAGCAAATTCTGACCGTCAAGTGGATAGTTTGGATCAGGTTTAGTGCCTGTTGCAGCCAGAATTGTTGCTGTCAAGTCTTGAGTGATAATAGCTTGACTGTTGACTTGCTCTGGTTGAATCACCCCAGGCCAGCGGATAAAACTGGGGACTCGCAAACCGCCTTCATACAAATTGCCTTTTCTGCCTTGGAAAGGTCCAAAATCTGAGTACCTCTCACCCCCGTTATCACTGACAAAAATGACGATGGTATTATCAGCTTGCCCAGACTCATTCAAAGCTTGCAAGACTTTACCAACTCCCTCATCTAGGCTCTTCAGTATTGCAGCATAGGTTTCTTTTGACCCTCCGGCAGTGAAAGGATTTGAATTGTAGAAAGTTCTACTTAACTCTTCATCTTCTGGTCCTTCCCAAGGCCAGTGGGGTGCATTGTAATGAAGGCTGAGATAAAATGGCTTGTTGCGGGGTCTTTTAATGAATTCAACAGCACGCTCAGTGTACAAGTCTGTGGCATAACCTGGTATTTCCACTGCTGACTCACCTTCATAAAAGTCAAGTTTGCCACTTCCATCCTTGTGGGTAAAGTAGTCGATCGCTCCACTGTAGTTGCCAAAGAATTCGTCAAAGCCACTCTTGAGTGGACCGTAGTCGGGAAGAAAGCCAGTGTGCCATTTACCAACCAGCGCTGTCTCATAACCATTGCCTTTCAAAAGAGAAGCGATCGTTGGGTGTTCCGGCGGTAATCCTACAGTCTCGCCCCCAGCTAAGGGTTCCTGAAGACCAACTGGCAATCTTGCTGGATAACGACCTGTAAAGAAGCTTATCCGTGTTGGGGTGCAAACAGTTTGCGCTGCATAGGCATTGGTGAATCGGGTACCTTCCCTTGCCAACAGGTCTAAATTGGGCGTTTGATAGGTGTTTCCATAAATACTAAGATCGCCCCAGCCCAAATCATCCGTCAAAATGAACAGTACATTCGGCCGCTTTCGTTTGGCAGCAACAGCGGAAAAAAAGCTTGAGCCTCCTAATGTCAAGGCTGTACTAGCAACTGCAGCCCCTACAAACTGGCGACGACCAAGTGCTTGCAGTTTGCGTTTATTCATGTCTCTGACTCCTCACTTACTGTTTTGATCGCGTTGGATATAGCCATCCAAGCCTGAGTGATGAAACTTCAGATTAGTTGGACACTTCTGACGTGTTGGCTAAAAATTGATGTGATATCTCCTTCATCAACTACGGCAAATCGGTAAGTTTACAGTATTTACTTGGGAAATGAAGACATAATTGCATATATAGGACGCATGAAGCAAGTGTTTTTTCCAACAAATTGTGTAGGCGATGCCCGTGTGGGGCTATGGAGTTTAGGTGGGCGATTGGCGTAAGCGCAAAGCGCAGGCTCCGCCAACGGGTAGCGTGTCCCTAGGACTCAGCCACTGCCCCGAATCGCGATTGGGTACGAGGGCACTGCGCTCCGCGCAATCGCCTTTCATCGCACCTATAATATCCAAGCTTAAAGCTCTAACTTTGATACTGGACAAAATCCTGACTTACAACAGGTGTACTTCCTACAAATAAAAATTGCCGTAACGACAAAATCGTCAGCGTAGTCCTCCCTGCAATATAAAATCTGCTATTGCTTTTTTCTCTTTAGGTTGTGTCTCATCGGGCGGACTGAGCAAGACAGAACGCTGAGTGAATTTTTCACCCTTGAGGCGACGGGCAACGCGGCTAGGGATACCATAGCCATAAATGATATGTCCCTGTCCAGCTAACACGATAACTTGATAATTTGGGCGAGTTTTAACAAATTTGGCAATTCCTTCTGCCATTGTTTCATCCCACAAAACTTGCGCCTGGAAAAACTTTTCCACGTCTACACTGTTACCATGATTACCAGCTTGATGTTGTTGAAAGGCTGCTTGCAACTGTTGGCGATATTCCTCGTTATCTGTACGAATTTCTGACAAGGGTGGAATCAATTTTTGTTCAGATAATGTTAGACTTTCTAAACCTTCTCGGGCAACTTTGCGGGTAATTTCTGAAGGTGTGTTTAAAGCTATAATGGAAAGTTGTTTTTCTTTAGCAAACTTAATAATTGGCGCGTAATTTTCCCAAGGAAAACCCCAGCGTTTTGCATATTCACTTTTCTCTATGAGTTCTTTTTCAGTAATTTTTCCTGCCAGATATTGATTGATAACCTCTTGATAAGGTCGTTGAAACATTTCCATGGCAATACCAATTTTCGGATTGCGTTTGTAGAGTTCTTGAATTATTTTTAGCTGGTTTTTGTGGTCTTCTGCATTATCATGATTTTCTCCTAAATAGACAACATTTACTGGTTTTAATTCCAAAAGCATCTGTTCAAAGCTAGAGATATAATTTTTCGGGTTTCCACAAGTTTTATCCCAGTCTTTAAAGGTAAAATCTCTATTACTAGGAGTGGTGAAAACCAATTTAGGTGGGCAGGCATTGTTTATTGTTTCAGCATAAGTAGGCAAGGTGGTTAAGAGAAAGTAAAAGGTAAAAGGCAAAACGTAAAAGAATAGTGTTTTCCTTTTTCCTTCTTTGTTTTTCGTTCTTAAATTTCTCTGTTTATGGGCTACTATTTGTACGGATGCCTGTAACTTATTTTTTATATACTTTGTCATTTTTCTGTGTCACGCTGACTTTAAGGATAATAATAAACATCAAATTGCACCACACTGAAGATGTAATATGCAAGGACTCTGGCTCGAAAACAATCAACTGCAACTACGTACCGACATAACTATTCCCGAACCGCCACCAGGAGAAGCTTTGGTGCGTGTTCTCTGTGCTGGTATCTGTAACACTGACTTAGAACTGAAGAGAGGTTATTATCCGTACACTGGCATTTTAGGACATGAGTTTGTCGGTGTTGTCGAACAAGGACCAGAACACCTAGTTAACCAGCGAGTTGTTGGAGAAATCAATGCTGTTTGCGGGCGATGTAGGTTCTGTCGTAGCGGACAACCAACTCATTGCGAAAATCGCACTGTCCTTGGCATTGTCAACCGCAATGGAGCTTTTGCTGAATATCTCTGTTTGCCAATAGAGAATTTGCATCCTGTACCTAACAATATTCCCACAGAAGTCGCAACTTTTACCGAACCTTTAGCAGCGGCGCTGGAAATTCAGCAGCAGCTTAAGTTCCATCCAGATGACCGGGTGCTTGTTATTGGAGATGGTAAGCTGGGAATACTGGTAGCGCAAACAATAGCTTTAACAGGCTGCGACCTTTTGGTTGTGGGGCGTCATCGAGACAAACTCGCTCATTTAGAGGCACGAGGTATCAAAACTGGCTTTGCTGATACAGTGACAGATAGAGCTTTTGATATTTCTGTAGAGTGTACTGGTAACTCAGAAGGCTTTGCACTTGCTCGCCGCGCTTTGCGTCCACGCGGTACTCTGGTGCTTAAAAGTACCTACGCTGGCAACCTCAGCCTTGATGCTTCTTCTTTAGTTGTGGATGAAATTACTCTCATTGGCTCCCGTTGTGGTCCCTTTGCGCCTGCACTAGATCTCCTACAACAAGAAAAGGTGGATGTAAAATCCCTGATTAATGCCCGCTATCCTCTCGCTGATGGGCTTACTGCTTTTGAACGCGCTCAGACAAAGGGGGTTTTAAAGGTATTGTTAGAAATTGGTTATTGAGTTCTTCAGATCCCCGACTTCTTAAAGAAGTCGGGGATCTTGTTTTTTCACAAATCCTCAACGGATTGCTATACTAACAATTCCTAGTAAAGTAAAGGATTCGTCTTTGGTTGATAATCCATACAATTTATCGCTTCTTCTGTATTGGCAATACAGGGACGAACGGTGCATTTAAGATGGTAATCATTGGTAAAATACTGGCAGCCTGTACAAGGTATTTGATGCATTTGCTGCGCTGTAGTGACACTATCTCGTGCTGCCGTCCACATACTCCAGGCAACGAGAATAATGAGTGCCCAAGCAGAGAAAAAGCAAATAGGGATTATCAAAGGCTGAATCAAATGAATGAAATGAAACAGATAATACAGTAGTTGTAACACGGTAAGTCCTGACAAAAGTTACGAGTCTTAATTTTTAAGTTAGGAGTTAGGAGCTTTTCATTTAGACTCCTCACCCAACGGGAGAGCCAGTTGTCTGCGTCGGGAAAGCCCTCATTAGCACTGGTCTCAGTCTTAACTGTTACTTTTTTCCTTACTCCTAACTTCTCACTTTAGAGGTATAAGGTGAAGTACCCATGCTTAGCTATGCCTGACGGCACGCTGCACGAACGCTTGAAGCATGGGCTAAGCGCTAAGGCGCACGCTTCGCGAACGCGTCTCATTCGCCGTTGCTCTGTTGGGTACACTCATTGCTGAATGTTCGTCACTGAAGACGATCTAAGTCTTACACAGCGTCTCTGGTATTACTACCTTTATCCCTGCAGGAGGGAACCCGCGCAGCCGCCCGCCAACCGAGGGCAGTTTGATTTGTGTTCGAGAATTCACATGGAATGTGCTTACGCGTTCCACCGGCAAATTCTTTTCCCCCTTTCTCACGCTAGTTACTTTGGTAAGCGTCGAACCGCTACTTTGACCTGTTGTTTGCAGCCGTGTGGGTGGGTCGCAACCATCTTTATGATAGCATAAATGTGTCTATATTGTGGACATATTTATGAAAACAAAAGAGGTGCACATTCGTATATCCGAAAAGCGTTTCAACAAGTTGAAGAATTATGCCACGTCAAAGGAGAAGACGGTTACTCAATTGATTGAAGATTACATTGACCGACTACCGACCTTGGAAAATCGCAACTCTTCAACCATCCCACTCCCTGTCAATCCTACGGATTGAATTAGTCGGAGATGGTTTCATAGCTGCACAGCACGCCATCCCCACCCTATGAGTACATTGAGGGTGGGGACTTCCGTAATACCGTTAAATACCAGCATGACCAATTGCTAAACCAGCAATGAGCATTCCTATGACTAGGAATGGTTGAGCGCTTGCTTGATATTTGACATCATTTTTCAAGGGATCACGCAGGAAATACATATCTTGGAAGGTGATTTGCGGGATGACGAGTAGTAAGAGAATTGCTGCGTACAAATTCTCGTGAATGTAGATGAGATAAGCAGCGATCGCCACTTGAAACACATCTATCATCACCACACAAATCCATGCCGCAGTGGTGACACCAAACATCACAGGTAATGACTTTAATCCGAACTTGCGATCGCCTTCTACACTCTTGAAGTCATTGACAATGGCAATACCCAAACCAGCCAAACTATAAACCACGGTAAAAACCACAATTTTCCAATTGAGTTCCCCAAACAAAGCATGACCAGTACACCAAGGCAAGGCGATGTAGCTAGCACCAAGGGCATAGCTGCTGAACCAACCGTTCTGTTTTAGCTTCAGAGGTGGTGCCGAATAGATGTATGCTATGAAGGAACCTAGGAAGGCGGTTACCGTAATGGTGGGGAAGTTATGACCTGCCCAAACATCTAGAACAAATGCTAGGACAATACCAGCAACAAGTAATACCCAAATCTGCGTAATTACCTGGGGTAAGGGAATTGCTCCGGAGGGAATTGGGCGATAAGGTTCGTTGATGGCGTCAATTTCGCGATCGTAGTATTCATTCAGGGTTTGCGTGTAACCCGCCAGCAATGGTCCCGACAGCAACATACAAGTTGCTGCCTTCAATACATTTTCCAGCGTCCATGTGTACTCACCAGAGGAAGCCGCACCGCAAACTACCCCCCATATTAGAGGAATCCAGGTAATGGGCTTCATCAGTTGCAGGCGGATTTTCCAAATTGCGGTTTCCCCTGGTGCTGCACCTTTCATTCCTAGGAGTTGCCTAGTTTTGGCACCACGAGTCATAGCAGCTTTGACGGACTCTGTTGGTGCTACCGAGTCTAGTGCTTCAGGTGAATTTGGATCTGGCGTAATCGGAGTTGATTCAGACATAAGGAGTACACGTTAATTGGTCATTGGGAATAAGGAATAGGGAATTGTTAGTTGTACCAGACGTGCCATGGCACGTCTGGTACATTAGTTGTTTGTCAAAAAGTGCCACTCACCCTTCGGGTTCGCCAGTCGCCTGGCTGTCGGGAAACCCTCCTGCAGCGCTGGCTCACCATTAACTATTAACCTTTCCCTATACCCTATTCCTTTCGTAATACCTAAAAGGAGATTATCAAATAATTATTTTGAAACTTTGCTCCAGTGATAGATCTGCCACTTAAGGCAGGAGGTAGGAAGATATTACGCCGTTGGTCTCCTGCTTCCACAGTGACTTCTGGACCATACTGAGTCAGTTTGACCTGCTTTTTGTCAAATCCAGGCAAAAATAGGCGTACCTGACGCGTCTGAACGTCTACTTCTATAGGCTTGGGAGCTTGTACCGCTTGCGCCACAAAGTTAGGTAGGGCATCGATCAGGGGTTGCCAGTCACCCAGTTTTGCGTCTGGAACAACACTCACTGGCAAGGGAGTAAATTCTTCGCCTAGATCAACAGTTGTGTCTTCTGACACAAGGATAACGCCGCCAACAGTGAGACCAACTTGTTGGGCACCACCCCAAAGATAGCGGGTTGTAGCCACTTCCACAGGATCATTGGTAGTGACTAGGAAAGCAGCAATGTGTTTGGGATCAGCAAGGGCGGCTTTTCCCTTGTCCAAAATATTATTAATTTTGTTGGTGGGTTGGGAGAAGTTATCTGATGTCCAGTTGACGTTGAAAAAGGTGCTAATCAGCGGTTGAATCAAGGGCGATTCAGAAATTGTTTTTCCTAAGTCGGAATTGATAAACAATTGGTAAAACCGCCGCACATACCAACTGAGAGACTCTGGCATTCCCAACATCCGCACGGTGGAAGAGTCGCCTGAGCCATCATAGATGATCGCGTCATATTTGCCGCTTTCGTCATACTCTCGAATAGCATTCAAAGCAAGGGCGCTGTCCATCCCCGGCAAGACTGCCAATTCTTGACCATAAATCTCTTTGAGGATAGGCGTGCGGAGGTATTGACTCTCAAGTTTTTTCACTTCCTCCCAGCTGCGTTCTAGCAGCACTGCTGTTTGGAACTGCACAACTTGTAGATTGGGACCAATTTCTTGGGGATCAGGACCAAGAGTTGCTCCCAGCAGGATTGACAATGCTGGTTCTGCTTGTCCAGCCAGGAGAACACGCTTGCCAAGACTAGCCAATAATTTGGCTGCGGCGATCGCAATTTTCGTGCGATCGCTGCCGCCTTTGCCCAAAAATGTCAGTATCAGGGCCATTACTTGATTCCTATGTTTACCGCTGGTTTTTTCAACTCCAACTTAGCACTCGGCTTGTTTTAGTAGCTTCTCCCCTACTGCACGACTTTGAGTTCATCTTCAAAAAACCAAGTGGCAAAATTATCCTCAAACTTGACCACTACGCCAACACCGCTACTATCGGTCATTTTGAAGCCTTCGATGGTGCCGACTTGTCCTAGCTTTTTCACAACAGGAGCAGATACGCGATCGCGCAAACGAACGATTTTAACTTTTTGTCCGATTTCCATGCCAACTTACTACACAACAAACCAAGACTCAGTGTAGCTGAATGTGGGACATGAGAGGGAGTGGGGGATGAGGGAGGGAGGGAGGGAGGGAGTGGGGGAGAATAATTTTTGACTGTTGACTGTTGACTAATGACTAATGACTAATGACTAATGACGACTGACTAGAATGAAATCAATAGGTCAGCAGGTGTAAGCAAATGTTTGTCACAGCGCAACAGCTAGAACAACAGATGCCCGATGCAAGTCGGTTGTTAAGTGATGAGCCAGAAATGGAAAGTTCTTTGCATTATATGCAGCTACTGCTGCTAGTGACTTGTTTGGAGTGGCTGTGGCGAGACCGGAATGATTTCTTTCTCGGCGCGAATCTTACTATATATTTTAGTCGCCAGCAGTTGCGGAATCCCGATTTTAGAGGACCAGACTTTTTCTTAGTGAAGGACACTGAGAAAAGACCCCGTAATTCCTGGGTCGTTTGGCAGGAAGATGGTCGTTATCCAGACTTGATTATTGAATTACTTTCTGAGAGTACAGCTCATGTTGACCGGAATTTGAAGAAAAACCTCTACCAAAATCGGTTTCGTACTCCAGAATATTTTTGGTTTTTGCCGGAAAATTTGGAATTTGTCGGTTTTGAGTTGGTAGGTAATGAATATCAAGAAATTGTAGCGAATGCGCGGGGATGGCGTTGGAGCCAGGTGCTTGGTCTGTATTTGGGTGTCGAGGCAGGTAAACTACGATACTTCACATCAGAAGGGGATTTAGTGCCGACACCAGAGGAGGCGGCGAGAGTTGCACAACAAGCGGCTATTGAGCAAGAGCAACGGGCAACGGAAGCACAGCAACGGGCAACGGAAGCACAGCAACGCGCAACGGATGCAGAATTACTTTTGGAACAAGAACGACAGCGATTGCGCAAAGCGCAGTGCCCTGACGGGCAATCGCAGTTGTTGGCACAGCAGTTGCGATCGTTGGGTATTGATCCAGAAAGTTTGACTTAGTCCATGGATTGAAATTAGAGGTAGCACTTATGTATCAAACTGATCCACCCCGTCCACCCCAGGAAGTCCTACCCACGATGTATGATTTGCCTAGTGAATTAGTGGGAGAACCTGGATTGCCAGATGAATTTCATATTTTTCAACCGAGACTACTCAGCGAAACCTGCCAACCTTCTAACTATTCCGCTGAGGAAATTTTAATTGCTACCGACTTAAATCTTTACTACGACCCCCGTCATCCACTGTGGTACAAGCGCCCTGATTGGTACTTAGTCTTACGGGTTTCTCGTGCCCAACAACAACAAGACTTGCGCTTGAGTTATGTGATTTGGCAAGAGGGAGTTGATCCATTTTTAGTCGTTGAGTTGCTTTCACCTGGTACAGAACAGGAAGACTTAGGACAGACTCTCAGGGAAGTCAACCAGCCCCCAACCAAGTGGCAGGTTTATGAGCAAATTTTACGTATTCCCTATTATGTTGTGTTTGACCGATACAGCAATCGACTGCGAGGTTTTCGCTTAGAGGGGACTCGTTATCAGGAATTGTCTTTACCCAACCAACGTTTGTGGCTTGAAGAGGTGCAGCTAGGCTTAGGAGTTTGGCAAGGTTCCTACGAGAATATAACAGGTTTATGGCTGCGTTGGTACGATGCAAGTCATCAATGGATACCAACACCTGCACAGCAAGTTGAACAAGAACGCCAACGGGCTGAACAAGAACGCCAACGGGCTGAACAAGAACGCCAACGAGCTGAACAAGAACGCCAACGGGCTGAACAAGAACGCCAACGGGCTGAAAGACTGGCGGAATATTTGCGTAATCAGGGAATTGATCCGGATAACTTGCTTTAAACGTGAAGCAATACTTGTTTAATATTTAACACAGAGATTTGCCAACAACCAGCTGTTTGTATAGCAATTGACTTAACAGTGACGATTGTTAGGAATTAATCTTTGAGAGTTTGACTTAGTTCGCCATCTCAGGAAATATCTCAGGAAATAGGAGAGAAAATATGCAGCAAAATATCCAATTAATCGTATAATCTACAAGGTAATTTAAGCGCAATTTTACAAAAAAAATTTATTCTTGCAATACAAGTACGATGGGAACTTTCATAGCTGTTAGACTTCATTGAAACAAATTTGGTGTGTAGGTAGTGAGCGAGGAAGCTGGAATTGTTGCGAACAATGCGAGGAGTTGTCCGAAAGGCAGGGATGCTGAAGCGCATTCTACCAATTAACGAAAATTGGTGGGCAAAGTTCGATTTACTCAGAACTCTAGTGCGACGGGATTTGGATGCACGCTACAAGGGTTCTGTTTTAGGTAATTTATGGCCTTTGTTAAATCAGCTAGCGCAGTTACTGATTTATACTTATGTGTTTTCAATTGTACTAAGGGTAAAGTTGAGCCTTAAAGGTTTACCAGAAAATAATTTTACCTTTGGTTTGTGGCTATTTGCAGGGTTGCTGCCTTGGATCGCATTTAGTGGTGGGTTGATGCAGGCGTCTACTTCGGTGATCGGACAGCCGAATTTAGTCAAGAAGGTTGTGTTTCCTTTAGCTTTGTTACCGCTAGTGCCAATTTTATCAACATTTATTGAGAGTTCCTTTGGTTTGATGGCGTTGATTTTTTTTGTGGCGGTACAAAGTCAGGCTTTACATACAACTTTGGCACTGTTACCGTTGGTTTGGCTACCACAGTTATTGTTGACAGCGGGATTAGGTTATTTAACAGCAGGACTAACGGTATTTCTGCGAGATATACCCCAGACGTTGGGAGTGATCTTACAGCTTTGGTTGTATCTGACACCAATTGTTTATCCAGCATCATCGATCCCACCAGAATTTCGGGATTGGGTGTTTTGGTTAAATCCCTTGACGGCGATCGCCGAAGTTTATCGTGACCTGATTTTAGTCGGGGAAGTGAAACATTGGGGCGAATGGGCAGTGGCTTCCGGAGTTTCTACGATGATCTTTTGTTGTGGTTTCTGGGTTTATAAGCGGTTGAAACCAGCCTTTGCTGATGTATTGTAGCAAAAGACTCCGCTCAATGTCGTAGGATTAATTAGGTATTTAACTTATTAAATTTATAGGAAAAGGAAAGCATGACTCAGCGCAAGCGGGCACTGATTACCGGAATTACAGGGCAAGACGGTTCCTACCTCAGTGAATTCCTTTTGGAAAAAGGTTACGAAGTTCACGGCATCATTCGCCGTACCTCAACCTTCAATACTGACCGCATCGACCACATTTATACTGACCCACACAGTGAGGATGCACGACTATTTTTGCATTATGGCGATTTGACTGATGGAACCACGCTGCGACGAATCCTTGAACAGGTGCAACCGATTGAAATTTATAATCTTGGAGCACAATCTCATGTACGAGTTAGTTTTGACTCGCCTGAGTACACTGTTGACGCCGTAGGTATGGGAACGTTACGGCTATTGGAAGCAGTACGGGATTATCAGCAGCGTACAAAGATTGAAGTACGCTTTTACCAAGCAGGCTCATCTGAGATGTATGGTAAAGCGCAGGCAGTACCGCAGACAGAGACAACCCCATTTTATCCCCGCAGTCCCTATGCTTGTGCAAAAGTATATGCTCACTGGCAGACTGTGAACTATCGCGAATCCTTCCGGTTGTTTGCCTGTAATGGGATTTTGTTCAATCATGAGTCGCCAAGGCGGGGAGAAACTTTTGTTACACGCAAGATTACACAAGCTGTGGCGCGGATTTTAGCAGGCAAGCAGAAAAAGCTCTACATGGGTAACTTGGATGCCAAACGAGATTGGGGATATGCAAAGGATTACGTACAGGCAATGTGGTTGATGTTGCAGCAGAATGAGCCGGATGATTACGTTGTTGCCACAGGCGAAACTCACTCTGTACGCGAGTTTTTAGAGATTGCCTTTGGCTATGTCAATCTCAAGTGGGAAAATTACGTGGAGTTTGATGAGCGGTATTTGCGCCCAGCAGAAGTTGAACTGTTGATTGGAGATGCAAGTAAAGCGAAGCGCAAGCTGGGGTGGGAGCCGACAGTCACATTTGAAGATTTAGTAAAGTTGATGGTTGAGGCAGACTTGCAAGCTTTAGGGCTGACATCTCCCAATGGCAATGGGCACTCTATAGTGCAAGATAACGTTATTACTCGACAAAGCCTGGTGAGTTTTATGGCTTAGTTGATGATTTTTGATTCACAAGATTGTAGAGTTTCGGATGTGCCGAGAGTATGTGTACGTACTATGGGTGAGGAAATTGCAATTTCACTAAAGAATGTCTCGAAGTGCTACAAGCGGTATGCTCGTCCGGTAGATCGGCTCAAGGAAATTTTGCTACCAGGAAAGAGCATCGCTCAAGAGTTTTGGGCATTGCGGGATATTAACCTAGAAATTCCCAAAGGAGAGACTTTGGGAATTATTGGTCAAAATGGCTCTGGCAAAAGTACAATGCTGCAAATTATTGCCAAAACGCTGACACCCACAACAGGGGAAGTACAGGTGAATGGGCGGGTTTCAGCATTGTTGGAGCTTGGTAGTGGATTTAATCCTGAGTTTACAGGGCGGCAAAATGTCTTTTTTAATGGGCGGTTGTTGGGATTAAGCCACGAAGAAATTGAAGACAAATTTGATGAGATTGCTGCGTTTGCAGATATTGGTGATTTTATTGACCAACCTGTAAAAACATACTCTAGTGGTATGTTTGTCCGTTTGGCTTTTGCGGTTGCAGTCAGTGTTAATCCTGACATTCTCATTCTGGATGAAGCATTAGCAGTAGGTGATATTTATTTTCAGCAAAAATGTTTTGAGCAAATTAAAAAACTCAGAGATTTAGGAATAACCTTTTTATTTGTTTCCCACGATTCCATGGCTGTATACAAACTTTGCCATAGAGCCGTGTTAATGGAAGCAGGGCAATTAGTGCTGGATGCAAAACCAAAGCAAGTCATTGATTTATATCAAGCAAAGCTACTGCAAAAAATGGATGTGCAGCCAGAGACATTAGAAATTCAGATGAAATCGAACTCGAATTATGGAATATTACAGGAAAATAAAAAGTTCTCAGTTGCTCAAGAAGAATTAGAAGAAGTTGTTATTAATTTGCCAGAGGTTAGTTTAAAATTTATTAAATTTTTCAATGAAGATGGCCAAGAAACTGAAGCTGTTATTAGTGATAGATCTGTCGAGTTAAGTATAGGACTATTATTTTTAAAATCTTTTGACGATCCACATATCGGTTTTAAAATTAGGGATCGACTTGGAGAGGTTGTGTTTGAAACAAACACTTTCTGTATGGGACAAACAGTAGGTCAAGTGGAAAGCGAGACATTATTGGAGGTTCGCTTTAAGTTTCAAGTTCCTCTTATGGAGGGTGAATACACAATTACGGTAGGTGTTGCTGATAGTGCATTTGGACAAAGTTCGTTCAAGAAAACATTAGTATATGCCCATAATGTGGCTATTTTAAAAGTCCTGAAAAATAAAGAAGCTATACTTTGGTCAGGTATGGTAAATCTTTCTCCTAATATTTTAATTTTACGGCATACTTATGTTTGATTATATAATTCAGCAGGCAAAACAAACAGAATATGATTTTAGAAAAACTGCGAATCCAGATGATCCGCTAGGACACCTGTTTCATGAGTGGGTTGATTACTACAAGTTAAAGTGGGCGATCGCTCATGTCCTAAAACCAGCTTCCATTCTTGAAATAGGAGTACGCTTTGGTTATTCAGCAGCCGCATTTCTCAATGGAAACCCTGCTGCTCACTATGTTGGTATTGATTTAGATACAGACTCCTATGGTGGTGTCAAAGG
Source organism: Scytonema sp. PCC 10023 (assembly GCF_963920835.1). Classification (NCBI taxonomy): domain Bacteria; kingdom Bacillati; phylum Cyanobacteriota; class Cyanophyceae; order Nostocales; family Scytonemataceae; genus Scytonema; species Scytonema sp. PCC 10023. Next base: position 93,207 of record NZ_CAWUDP010000027.1, on the reverse strand, counting down.
AGCAATTCATTGGGCAGAAAAAATTACCACTGAATTTTCTAGCGAATTTCTTGTTGCTGACACACAAGCTATGCAACGCTTTCCGGGTGATATCTATGATTTGATTCATGTAGATGGGCAACAAGATGGAGATAGTTCATTTCATGATTTAGAAGTTGCCACTAAGCAGGGACGTTATGTGCTAGTGGATGGGTACTTGTGGACTAGACAAAATTTTATGGCAGTCAGCGATTTTTTATTTCGCTACGCTGACATCCTAGATTGGTATGGGGTAATACCAGGCTATGCTGGAGAGCTATTAATAAAAGTTTCAGAGAATTATTTAAGGCAATATAGTAAAGATAACAACCAGATTGACAACTCTAGTCTAGCGATTCGTCAAACTTACACAACTGAGTATTACACTCAGGATTGTGGCGGCTATGATGTGTACAAAAAAAATCATGGGAAAAAATTAGAAGATCCAAGACTAAAGACTGTTGCCACTATTGCAAGTTTGAAAAAATCAGGACGTGTTCTCGACTTAGGATGTGGTCGGGGTGAACTTAGTTTCTATTTTGCTCGTCAAGGCTTTACAGTGACGGCTATTGACTACTCACAAAATGCAATTGAGTTGGCAAAAAAGTGTTTTGATGGTGAGGCTTCTGTTCAAGCAAACGTAGAATTTATTTGTGATGATGTATGTAATGTATCACTATCACAAAAGTATGATTTAGCAGTTGCATCTGATATAATTGAACACTTATCTAGTCAGGAAGTCGAGAAGTTTTATCACAAAATAGCACAACATTTGAAGTCAGATGGTTTATTTGTTGTCCATACGTTTCCTAACCTTTGGTATTATAAGTACGACTATCAACGTAAGAGAAGGATTGCTGCCTCTGTTGGTGCTTATCTACCAGCACAACCCCGTTCTAGATATGAGATGCTGATGCATATCAATGAACAGTCTCCAAGAGTTTTAAAAAAGCAGTTAAGTCAATATTTTAAGTATGTGTATTTGTGGTTTGGTGATACAGAAAATCCTGGTGGTAGTCTACTGAGAAAATTTTCAATAAGAGAAATTTCGGCTGCTCCCAGCCTGTTTGCAATAGCCTCTCATCGGGAGATAAATCAAGAACAATTGAAAAACACTTTACAAATGTCTCCTGTCCCACCTCTTCCGTCAGGAAAAATCAAAATTTTAGTAGAAGATTGTCCAGCAAAAGTAAGTGTTAATAGTGAATTTGAAATTCAGATAAACCTAGAGAATAATAGCGAATTTAGTTTTCATAGTTATGGTTCTCACCCTGTTCACATTGCTTATCACTGGATGAATCAGCAGGCTAATAATTACATTGTGTTTGATGGAGAACGAACAAAGATATTTCCGCCTTTATATAAAGGTAAGCCTATACTATTGAAATCTTTATTAGGTCAAGTCACAACAGAAACATATACAGCTAAAGTTAAGGCACTACCCGAGAAAGGTAATTACATTTTGAGAGTTACGCTTGTGCAGGAAGGAGTGCGTTGGTTTGATGAAGTGCCAACTCAATTAATGGAGGATGTCTTAATTAGTATGATTTAAGAAAAAGCATAAGATGATGCATATTTATATTCCATAAGCAATTAAGTGTGATTTTTTAGAAATATAAGTAGGCGAAGAAGATGATTAATTCAAGTAATCCTGAAATTAATGTTGATGAATTAATGCAAAGAATCCGGGAAGATGTTGCTAAGCGTTATGGTCAATCTCAATCAAAAAACATAACACCCAAGCCAATAATATCGAGCCCAACTGGAACATTAGATCATATTTTCTACCATATTGAAGCTTTACTTAGGAATGCCGAGACTAGAGCCATTATCCGCACTAAATGGCCAGATAACCTTAATAAATTTCCTTTTAATCTCGGTATCATTAAAATTTTACAAAAAATTGCTTTAAAAATACTTAGTTTTATATTCAAAGACCAACGGGAAGTAAACTTTAATCTGATCCGTGCTTTGAAAGAATCTGTAGGGCTTAATCGACAACTTATAGAACAAATAACAAGTTTAAGAGCGCAGATTGATGAGCGCTTGAATGCTGTGGACACGAGTTTACAAACAATGGATAAGCGCCTAAGCGCTATGGATACTCGCGTGCAAGGAATAGATGAGCGATTGGGTGCTGTATATAGCCACGTTCCAGAGATAGATGACAGTTTGGAAAAGATTCATGCCAACGTAAATAATTGGATGAGTGGAATACAAGAGCGCTTAGATGTTGTAAATAGTCGCAAACAACTGATAGATGAGCATCTAAAGGCGGTTGATACTCATATACAAGGAGTAGATGAGCGCTTAGGTAGTGTGGATACTTGCCTGCAAGCAATTAATCAACGTTTGGGTACTATCAATATTAGGGTGGAAGATCTAGATGAGCGTTATTTGAAAAACGATAGCTACCTCAAAAACGACCTAATACAGCAAAAGCGCCTAATAACCATGTTTTTGGAACAAGCGCAGCGGCAGTTACCAGAACCATTTAGCCAAGAACAGTTGCAAACTTTTGCTGAAGAAGAACAACATTCACTAGATGCCTTTTATGTGGCTTTTGAAGACCAATTTCGGGGTAGCCGTGAAGTTATTTTTAACAGGTTAAAAGTCTACCTACCCATCATTCAAGAAGCAAAGGTAGGTACACCGGATTTACCGATTCTAGATGTGGGCTGTGGGCGCGGCGAATGGTTGGAGTTACTGCGTGAGTCTGGATATACAGCAAGGGGTATAGATATCAATAGGGTGATGTTAGAGAAGTGTAAAGATAGGGGACTGGAGGTGATGGAATCAGATGTCATTGCATATTTGCAGTCTTTACCAGATGCAAGCTTAGGTGTAGTCACTGGATTTCATATTATCGAACATCTGCCATTTTCTATGTTAATAAGATTGGTAGATGAAACAGTCAGGGTACTTCATAGTGGTGGCTTAGCTATCTTTGAAACGCCAAACCCAGAAAACATAGTGGTTGGTGCGTGTAATTTTTACTCAGATCCGACTCATCGTAACCCGCTCTTTCCACCAACTGTTAAGTTTTTATTCAAGCAACGTGGATTTTTGGATGTAGAATTACTACGTCTGAGAGAAGATCGACTCGAAGATCCACTACAGCTGCTTGAAGCTGATAACCCAATAGCATCTCAACTAAATCCCTTAATTGAAATTGCTAAGTCCAACTTTTATGCACCACCAGATTTTGCAGTAGTAGCCAAGAAAGGATGAGTAACATTTCAATTACATTCGTAACTCCCTGGTACGGCACTTTTGCGGGGGGAGCAGAAGTAGCTGCCAGAACCTTAGCAGAACAATTAAGCAAGCGGGGTTTTGATGTCCAAGTTCTCACCACTTGTTGCCGTTCCCCTTTTGATAATTGGTGGCAGAATACGCTGCCTCCTAGTGTTGAGAAGATTAATGGTGTCGTAGTACGTCGGTTTCCTGTGAAACAGGAGAGTGAACACCTATATCATGAAGTGAACTATAGAATTATTCATAACATGGAGGTAGATGAAAATTTTCAACGTCAATTCATTGAAAATAGTATTAATAGTCAGGCACTTGTTGACTATGCCAAAGCCAATACAGATGGACATTTAGTGATTGGTATGCCCTACACACAAGGGCTAATTTATTCGCTCATTCAATCACTAGAAGGTAGAGCCAGTATCATGCCTTGTTTTCATGATGAGCCTCAGTTTAAATGGATGACTACAGCAGAAATGCTGGCTCGTAGCCGCCATATTTTCTTTTTAACAGAAGAAGAAAAAACACTAGCAATCAAATATTATGGGCATACTATTGGTCGTAGACTAGTAGAAAGTTCTGTCATTGGGGTAGGGGTAGAATTACCTATTGATGTTGATAGAATTCAAAAAACAAATTTCTGTCTTTTAAAAGATATTAAGCTGCGTTACAATCTTCCTGACAAATTTTTTGTATCTGTTGGTCGAAAAGATGTTGGAAAGAATGTTCTTACGTTAATAGATTATTTTAAAAATTATCAGTCACATGGTGGTGACGCTACTCTTGTTTTCTTAGGTGGAGGTGATGCGAACCTTGTACCAACGAATAAAGGCTTTTTAGATTTAGGATTTGTTTCAGAAGAAGACAAATATTTAATTATTTCCCAGGCATTGGGGTTAATCAATCTGTCTCAAAATGAAAGCTTCTCGCTAGTACTTATGGAAGCTTGGTTGTGCGAAGTTCCGGTTATTGTTCATCGAAATGGTGAAGTTACTACTGCACATTGTAGAAAAAGTCAGGGAGGTATACCAATTTCATCAAGCGAAGAATTTGAAGCTGCTTTAGAAATTTTAAGTAGCCTAGATAAGGGTAAAATTTTCGCAAAGTCTGGCAAGCGTTACGTGCAGTCTAACTATTCTTGGGATTGTGTCATCAACCATTTTTTGAGAGGTGCTTATTAAAAATGAAAATTTTAATTGATGGTCAAACATTATCGACACCCGAAATAAATCGTGGGATTGGTGTCGTTTTTAAGCAAATTTGTGAAGAGCTACTAGTTAAAGACATTAGCAAAGAATGGTTTATTACGGTTCGTGATAGTTCAGAGTTGAGGCATTTCAGTCCAGCAGTACAAAGATGGCTGATACCGATTACAGTAAATGAGCCATTGAATCAAGATGGCTATACAAACCAGACTAAGCACTACAGTCAAGTATTGAACAAAGTAGTAACTGAGTTGCAAATAGATGCTTACTGGATTCCTAACCCATTGATGCTCAATGTCGTTTTGCCTACGGGTCTATCTAATGTAACTATTTTTGCAACAATATATGATTTAATACCAGTGGTCATGCCTGATTATTACCTTTCAAAATGGCCAGAACACATCAAAGCAGAGTATAAGCGCCGGATTGAAACGCTCCCTAGTTGGGCAGATAAATTAATATTTATTTCGGAAAGCGCAAAAAGCGATTTTGAAAAAATAGACCCTCGTGTTGCTGATAAATCAATAGCAATACCTTTAGCAGTAGATCATACAAAGTTTTGGTCACATATTTCACCCAAAGACAAATCTAAAGAGCCTTATATTTTATTTACAGGTGGCTTCGATCCCAGAAAAAATATGAATGCGGCGCTCGAAGCTTTTTCGTATCTCATCAAAGACAACTATCAAGAATTTGCCAATATTAAGTTTTACGTAGTCTGTGCCTATAGTGATGAAGAGAGGCAAAAATACGAAAACCTAGCAGCAAAACTTGGTGTTTTAGATCAACTTGTCCTTACTGGTTATATCGAAGAAGAGGATCTCATCGCTCTTTATCGAGGAGCGAGCATCTTTTTCTTTCCTTCACGCTATGAAGGCTTCGGGTTACCTGTACTAGAAGCTTTAGCATGCGGATTGCCAGTAGTCACTACCAAAGTTTCATCTATTCCAGAAGTTGTAGGAGATTTAGCCTACTACTGTTCACCAGATGATCCCAGGGATATGGCTGTTGCTTTAAAAGCAGCTCTTCACGATTATGCAAATTATCAAAGCAAGCAAGAAGAGTCAATCAGACGCGCTAGATCATTTACTTGGGCGAAAACTGCAGCAAGCTACTTCAAACTATTTACTAACACTTTGTGTGATACAAATAGTTCAGCAAAGCTACAGCGCCACAAAATTGCATATGTATCACCTTGGCCACCTCAGCGCACAGGTATTGCAAACTATAGTTATGAGATTGTCCGTTACCTAAAAGAGTATGTAGATATTACTCTCTATGTAGAGAATACAAAAGAGTGTAGTGACGATACTTTTGAATTATCAGTCAAGAGTCTTTCTACACTGCCTAAAGACATAGGAAAATATGATTGTATTGTTTACCATATTGGTAACAATAGTAAATTTCATAAAGCAATATATCAGATAGCATGGCAACATCCTGGTATTGTTGTACTTCATGAATTTAATATTCACCCATTTTTAGCAGATTCATTTTTAGGAACAGATAAAGAGTATTTGTATGCAGAGGCTCTGAGCGAGGCATATGGTGAGCAAGGGAAGTCTAGTTATGAAGCAGTGAAATTTAGATGTGATTACCCTGAGATATGGAAATTTCCCATGTCTCATGCTTTAGTAAAACGAAGTCTTGCCACTATTGTTCATAGTCGGTGGGTAAAAGACCAACTGCAAGAGATTGGTAATGTTTCAGTCGTTCCTCTTGGTTGTGTTGTTAATACAGCAGTGGATACGGAAGATGATGGAAGTGCGTTAACAAGACGTTTTGGTATTTCTGACAAGAATTTTCTGATATCCACTTTTGGGTTTGTTAATACACTTAAACGTATACCCACCATTTTAGAAGCTATTAAAATACTGATTGAACAAGGCTATCCCGTTCAATATTTAATAGGCGGTGATTTAATAGAACCGTCACTGAAGATAGAAGAAAAAATTCAATCATTGGGTCTTTCAAAAAACGTAATCATCAGTGGTTATTTGAGTGATGAAGATTTTGAGCGCTGTATCAAGATGAGTGATGTTGTTCTCAATCTTAGATATCCCAGTCTAGGTGAGTCTTCTGCTGCTTTAATGACAGTCTTAAGCTATGGTAAAGCTTGTATTGTTAGTAACTACCAGCAATTTGCAGAGTTGCCAAATTCTGTATGTTGGAAGGTAGATATAGGTGATTTAGAAGTCCCACAACTAGTCGCTTATTTAGAGGAATTGATGCGTAATTCAGCGGCTCGGAAGCAACTAGGTAAGAATGCAGCCTTTTTTGCTGCCAATTATTCTTCATATGAAATGACAGCAAAGCTATATGCTGGCATAATCGAGAAAGCTGTAAATTCCAGTCATTTGATGATGCCAAAGCAAAGACAATTGAAGTAAATTTGTTCAGATCACCTGCGTTATTATTTTCAACTCGACTTTCAAACTTTATGAAAATGCATATCTTGAGTTCAAAGCTAACTGTATAGCTAGTTTAGAAAACTATAGTTGCCTCAGTACTTCCAAAATAATGTAGAAAATTTTTTCATCTCGAAAGCATTTCATAGGAATGTATTTTGTATTCACTTAATATAAAAATAAAAAATAAAAAATTGTAAATAATGACTAAAAAAGCCCTCATTACTGGATTAACCGGACAAGACGGTTCTTATCTTGCCGAACTACTACTAGCCAAAGGGTACCAAGTATTTGGCTTAGTGCGTCGCTCTAGCACAAGTAACTTGGAGCGTGTTAGCCATCTGTTCAATCAGATCCAAATTGTATCCGGCGACCTTTTGGATCAAACTTCCTTAATGGATGTTGTTAGTGAAACACAACCGGATGAAATTTACAACCTCGCCTCCCAAAGCTACGTCCCCCTCTCCTGGACACAACCAGCACTTACCGCAGAATATACAGCTTTGGGCGTCTCTCGCTTACTAGAATCCATCCGTCGCTGCAAACCAGATGCCAAATTCTACCAAGCTTCCAGTAGCGAGGTTTTTGGTCAACCGGACGAATCACCTCAAACCGAACGCACCGCCTTTCGTCCCCGTAACCCCTACGGTGTCGCCAAAGCATACGCTCATTGGATGACAATCAACTATCGCCAACAATACAAGCTTTACGCTTGCTGTGGCATCACTTATACCCACGAATCTGCACGACGTGGTGCAGAATTCGTATTTCGGAAAATCACCCAAGCAGCTGCCAAGATAAAACTTGGTCTAGCTAACGAAATAAAATTAGGCAACCTTGATGCTCGTCGTGACTGGTGCTATGCCAAAGATGCCGTCTATGCTATGTGGATGATGTTGCAGCAAGAGCAACCCGACGATTATATCATCGCCAGTGGTGAAACGCACTCGGTTAGAGAACTGGTTGAATGTGCTTTCAACAGTGTTGGACTCGATTGGCAAAATTATGTTTCAGTTGACCCTGCATTCTACCGCCCTGATGAACCAGTACAATTGGTTGGTTGCATTGATAAAATTAAGACCAATTTGAGTTGGAAACCTCAGTACTCATTTAAGGAATTGGTAGAGTTAATGGTTGACTATGACCTTAAACAACTGAGCGAAAATAAGTAATTGCCTAGTAGGCATTTAAAAGCATGTGTTTATCAAAAATAATTTACGTGGTGTAAAATCGACGATTCATTTAGAATTTTAATTAATATCTAGTGGGAGGTGATGAAAAAACTCATTAATGAGTGTGAGGACAATTTTATGAGTCTACAAGTTTATGAGTCTACAAGAATTTTTTTTACTGCTAATGTCTATTTTGACAAGTGTAGGAGGGCAATTTTTTTTAAAGATGGGCGCGCTTAAGTTAGGAAGAGTGAATGCAGCAAATACGGTTAGTCACATTCTTAGCATTGCTACCACACCTGAATTAATAACTGGGCTAGCCTGCTATGGTTTCGGCGCTCTAGCTTATATACTGCTTTTAACGAGAGTAAACCTGAGCATTGCAGATCCATCCGTTTCGCTAGTTTCTGTTTTCTCAGTCTTGTTAGGTTCGTTTATATTCAAAGAACCTATTCCGGTGACACGTCTTGTAGGCTTGAGTTTAATTATTAGTGGAGTGATATTAGTAGTCTGGCAAAAATAAAATTAAATAATGATAAAAGATATGTATTCAGAAGGCGACGCTTCATCTTCTACTGCAAAATTTTTCTCTGGTGTTAACGTTGCAGGTTATGTAAATAGTGAATTTGGTCTAGGTGAAGGCGTTAGAGCAACTATTAGAGCAATTGAGGCATCTGACATTCCTTTTGTCATTAATAATTGCACTTTTAATACAATTCATAGGAAGTTAGATTCTACTTACACAAATTTTTCTGCAGATAATCCCTATCCAGCCAATATTGTTCATGTAAATGGAGATATGATAAATAATTTCATCTCCTCTGTAGGAATTGAATACTTTAAAAATAAGTATAATATTGGATTTTGGGCATGGGAACTTCCAAATTTTCCCAAAGAATGGCTACCTGCATTTAATCTTTTTAATGAAATATGGACTTATAGCAGTTATTGTGTAGAAGCAATTGCACCTGTATCACCTATACCAGTGATTAAGATAATGCCCTGTATATCGCTTCCACAACCATCAATTAGTAAAGAAGCACTAGGGTTACCAGATAACAAATTTATTTTTCTCTTTGTATTTGATTTTTACAGCGTATTTGAACGCAAAAATCCCATAGCAGTTGTTGAAGCTTTTGAGCGAGCTTTCGGCAAAGATAATGAACAAGTATTACTAGTTCTCAAGTTTTCCAATGCCAACAAATTTCCGGAAAAATATAAACAGTTCAAAGATTTAGTGAAAAACTTTAAGAATATTAAATTCATTGACAAATATTTACTAAAAGACGAGCTTCATGCACTCATTTATCATTGTGACTGCTACGTATCTTTACATCGTTCGGAAGGGTTTGGCTTGACAATTGCTGAGGCAATGTTCTATGAAAAACCCGTCATAGCAACTGCTTACTCAGGAAACACTGACTTTATGAATGTTAATAATAGTTTTCCTGTCAAGTACTCTTTAATTAGCTTAGCAGAAGATTACGCGCATTACAAAAAAGGAAATATATGGGCAGAACCAGATGTTGACCATGCTGCATACCTAATGCAATACGTATTTAATAATTATGAAGAAGCAAAGCAGATAGGAAAAAAAGCTTCTGAACAAATTAAACTGTTGTTAAACCCTAAAATAATTGGACAAAAAATTAAAAATAGATTGGAATATATAACGCAAATAACTAACAAAAATCTAAATAGCTCTCAATTAGAGACAGAATTAAAACATAAAGATGCAGAAATTCAACGATTACAAGCTTTAGTTGAATATATGGAAAAAAGTAGATTCTGGCAACTGAGAAACCAGTGGTTTAAACTCAAAGAAATGTTGCAATCAAAATTTCATTAATGCCTGAATTGGAAAATGTTAAAACTCGCCCACGTTTGCTGATTGTCAGCAATGATGTGGTAGATACTAAAATGGCAGGTCCTGGGATGCGTTACCTGGAATTAGCGCGTGTCCTCAGTCAGGAGTTGGATGTAACTCTCGCTATTCCTTCTGAAACGACTCTCGAAGTCGCAAATATAAAATTAGTGCGTTACTGGGATGAGCGTCCAAAAAGTTTGCAAGTCCTGGTGGAAAACAGCGATATTGCCTTGGTGTCCGGTTACATGGTAGAAAAATTCGCCTTTTTGCACCAGACACAGAAACGCATCGTCGTTGACCTTTACGACCCGTTTATTCTAGAGAATTTACACTACCACCTCAACAAGCCACTCGCCGCACAGGAAAGCTTGAATAACCGTGCAGTAGATGTGACGAATAGCCTAGCGCGTTTAGGTGATTTTTTTATTTGTGGAAGCGATCGCCAGCGAGATTTGTGGATCGGTGTACTAGCTTCCAATGGACGCATTAACCCCCGCAATTTTGCCAAAGATACTAGCCTGCGTTCTTTGATTGACGTAGTAGGAATCGGCTTTCTTAACCGAGAACCTCGTCCAAATCCTACATTACGCGGTATACATCCAGGATTTCCAGAAGATGCTCGTATTGTACTATGGGGCGGCGGCATTTGGGACTGGCTCGATCCTCTCACCCTTGTGAAAGCTTGGACTCAAGTTGTAGCTAATAACCCGCAAGCACGGCTGGTATTTTTAGGAACACGTCATCCTAATCCTCAGGTTCCTCCTCACAAAATGGCAGAACAAGCACAAGCACTTGCTGCTGAAATTGGCGAGAAAGACCGTACCATTTTCTTTTATGAGTGGATACCATACGAACAAAGAGAAGCGCTGTTATGTGAAGCTGATATTGGCGTGACTCTTCATCCCCCACACATAGAAACCCGTTATTCTATTCGCACACGAGTATTAGATTACCTTTGGGCGCGTTTACCAGTCCTTGTGAGTGAAGGCGATGTCACGAGTGAATGGGTAAAACAGTATGGTGTTGGTAGAGCTGTAGCACCATTGGATGTAGAAGCAGTAGCGCAGGCGATCGCCCAAATCTTAGAACGTCCAAAATCATCTTGGGCTTCAGCATTTGAACCGTTGCGAGAATCTTTGAGTTGGTCACAAGTCGTTGAACCTCTCCGACGCTACTGCTTACATGCAGAGTACGCACCTGACCGACAGATACGTAAACTAGTTACACCGACCGTGGTAAAACGTGGCAAATTGGCGCGACTCATTGAAATTTGGCGTACTGAGGGAAGCCGCGAACTTCTGCAACGTATTCGGCAAAAGTTTCGGTAACTATAGACAAGATTGCATAAATATTATTTTGTCTCGCGCTCTACGCTCTAGACGCAAAGAAGAACACTAAGAAAAAGTTCGGGAGTGCAAGAAGTCTAATATATAGCAATCCTAAATCATTTGTGTTGGCGAAGCCTGCGCTTGCGCTTAACTCTCTGTTGTCTCTTTTCTTGGCGTTCTTGGCGTCTTGGCGGTTGGTTTAAAGGTAATTTTCACAAATTAGATAGGACTGGTATATATGAAAATCCTGCACGTTACCCAAGGTTATACTCCAGCAATTGGGGGTACAGAATTGCTCATTCAACGCGTTTCTGAAGAGTTGGTTCGGCAATTTGGCGATGAAGTCACTGTCTTCACCACAAATTGCTTTAATGGTGAAGGTTTTTTCAATCCAAAACTACCACGCTTGCAAGCAGGTGACGAGGAAATCAACGGTGTCAAAGTGCGACGGTTTGCAGTTCACAGCCGAATGAGCCAAATGGTACGATTTCCTCAAAAAGTCGCTTATCGTTTGCGCTTACCATTCAACGAGCATTTAAGGACAATAGCAGGAGGACCGATTATTCCTGGCTTGAAAAAAGCTATCCAAGAATTTCCCGCTGATATTATTGCTGCTTCATCTTTTCCATTACTGCATATGTATGCGGCGCTGAACGGTGCTAAAGAGTCTGGAAGACCTTGTGTTTTACATGGAGGTATACATCCGCAAGATGATTGGGCATTTCAACGTTCCAGAATCTATCGTGCTATTGGGCAATCTACCTACTATTTATCTAATACAAAATACGAAGCAGATTACGTTATTCAACGGGGAGCATCACCTGAACGTGTCGTTGTCGTAGGAGTTGGAGTTGATCCAGAACCATTTGAACAAATTTCCGCAACGCAAGCGAAACAGTATTTCGGTTTTGGAGAGCAACCAGTCGTAGGTTTTATTGGACAGTTGGGGGGACACAAAGGAGTAGACACACTTGTACGAGCAATGCCCCTTGTTTGGCAAATTTTCCCTGATGTGCAGCTCTTTATTGCTGGAGCAAAGACAATGTTTGCAGAGAAAGTGGAAAATATTATCTCTCAATTACCAGAGACATACAAAAAGCAAGTAAAGCTTTACTATAACTTTTCTAATGAGGAAAAACCCTTATTATTTTCTGCCGTAGATGTGTTTGCTTACCCTTCTGGTTTTGAGTCTTTTGGCATTGCATTTCTAGAAGCTTGGGCAGCAGGTAAACCTGTTATTGGTTGTCATTCTGGAGCAATACCTTGGGTTATAGATGAGGGAAGAGATGGGCTGTTAGTTGACTATAAAAACCAGGAAATGCTAGCAGAGGCAATTGTAAAGTTATTGAAAAATACTCATTTGGCTGAGACTCTGGGTAATGCTGGTCGGCAGAAAGTTTTATCAAGATACACTTGGAGTAAAGTTGCTCAAAACTTTAGAAAAGTTTATGTTGAAGCTATTAAACGCAATACGGTTCAGATAAGACCAAAACCCTTGTGAATACGTCAATGTAGAGACGTTGCATCCGAAAGTTTTACACGTGTGCAATGTATAACACATTCGTGCCACCCGCTCGTCCCTAAGTCCTTACAAATGTGTAGTAAGGACTTTAGTCCTCTTCCACGGAAACAAGGACTGAAGTCCTTACTACATACAAGTTTTATTATGGGTAATTTGCCGAACATCATATCAACCGTATTGCTATTAAACGACATGATATCAATTAGATAAAATTAGTATTGTTACATTACGTTAATTGAACATAGCCAAGCAAACTTAAGTTCACAAAAATTTAGATAATTTTGTTTACAATAAATCGACAAAAATATTTACAAAAAATAGGCAAGAATCATAGTTATCTAGACAGATAATTGCAACAAATAACAATAACTACAGGTTAGCATCAGGAGTGGCTTATACTCTAAGTACACATCACCATAAAAGAGGTTCGGAACGGGCTTGAGGGATAATTGACTTCCCTGTTTTGGCATAATCTTTGATTTGGGACCTCTATTTAATAACGGGTAGTACTAAATAATCCGTGTTGGAAACGATTATGACAATTGTATGTAGAAATGGGCACCCAGTTCCAGCAGGGTCAAAATTCTGTAACCAGTGTGGTGAGCCTGTGTCAACAATAGAATCCCAGCCAGTAGGTGCAGTTTCGTCAACAGAAAACGAAGTTGAACCGTTGCAACCTGGGACATACCTCCGTGAACGTTACATCATCCAGCGACAACTGGGGCAAGGGGGATTCGGTAGAACTTATCTAGCAGAAGACACAGGGCGGTTTCGTGAAAAATTTGTCATTAAAGAGTTTATGCCTTTAATGAAGAACACTGCCGCCCTCAAAAAAGCAGAGGAATTATTTCAACGAGAAGCAGCAACCCTGCACCAGCTTGAACACCCACAGATTCCTCGATTCTGGGAGATATTTCGGCAAGAGAAGCGAGTTTTCCTAGTTGTAGATTATATCGAGGGACCAACTTATAAGGAGCTACTTGAGCAACGCTTAAAGCAAGGTCAATGCTTTAGTGAAACAGAAATTTTGGAGCTCTTCCAAAGCCTGTTACCAATTCTTAGTTATCTTCACCACCGAGGGGTAATTCACCGAGATATCTCACCTGACAACATCATACTCCGTACCCAGGATCATCTTCCTGTTTTGATTGACATGGGGGGAGTTAAACAAGTCGCGATCGAAGTCGGTACAGAAACACAAATAGGGCAAGATCCTACCAATGTTTCGTTCACTTGTTTGGGAAAAGTGGGTTATGCGCCAGATGAACAACTCCAGCTGGGATTAGTAGCTCCTCATAGCGATTTGTATGCTTTAGCAGTCACAGCCCTTGTGCTGATGACGGGGAAAAAGCCCCAGCAGTTGCTAAACCAAAATACGCTGCAGTGGAATTGGGAGCAATATCTGAAGCTGAACCCACTGCTGACAAGAACCATTAACCAGATGTTGGCACCAAAGCCTATTTATCGTTTTCAATCAGCAGACGAAATTTTAGAGGTTTTAGACCCTATTTTCCCTATCACTCTTTCAAAGAGATACTCAGGGCAGTCACAGATCGCTTCTCCTGTCTCCAGATCCTTCAGACAACTGGGAATGTCTGCCGCTCCCACCCAACCCCCTAATGGAAGTCAGTCTACTTTCCTGAAACAAAAGTTGCCCGCTATTCCAGGTGCTGTGAAGTTTCTAGTTCCGGCACTTCTAGTTATTCCTGGGGGACTTGTCTATTTGTCCTCGAAAAATGACTTATTTTTAACGTCGCAACCAGTACCAACAGAAATCAGTCGTGTTTCTGATTTGCAACTGCGTGATTCAATGCGGGAGGTGCAAAATGTGCCAGCTGGTCTGTTCAACTACGGCGGAGCTCATACCTTTGCAGCTCTGACTGCTCATGGCATGAACGATGCTATCAGCAAGGCTCACCCAGAATTTCGCCTGCGCTACACTGAGCCGTTTAATGAGCAGCCTGGTTCCGGTACGGGTATCAAAATGCTGCTTGAAGGTGAATTAAGTTTTGCTCAGAGTGCTCGACCCCTTGAAGAAAATGACCACAAAAAAGCTAAACCCCTCGGTTTTTCCTTAGAACAGGTACCAATAGGCATTGACGGAGTGACCTTTTACACTCATCCAGACCTAACTATCCCTGGGCTTTCTATAGACCAACTCCAGGCAATCTTTAGAGGCAAAGTGACCAACTGGCAGCAGGTGGGAGGACCAAACCTGCCGGTTGTACCTGTCGCTTTGGATCCCAAAATTACCAGCGTACTCAAGTTACTGTTGGGCGGTGAGGGCGATGATATCGGTTCCAATGTGCAGATCGTTCGCGATTACACTACAGCTATTCGTAAGGTTGCCGCGACACCAGGCGGAATCTCTTACGGTTCGGCTCCAATCTTTGCTACCCAAAAGTCAATCCGTCCGATTGCGTTGGCTAAAGCCAACACTAAGCAATATGTGTCACCTTATACAGAAAAGAGGCAGGTCAATGCAAAAGCGTTTCTAGATGGCACTTACCCAATGACTCGCCGCCTGTTTATAGTACTCCGCCGCGATCGCTCTGTCGATGAGAAGGCTGCAATTGCCTATTCCAGTATGTTGCTATCGAAAGAAGGTCAGAAAATTGTTGAGCAAGCTGGGTTCGTTCCCATCCGTTAAAGTCAACGCTCAAGATTAACTCTTAACTTTTGACTACCTAAACAAATATTTTTCCTGTATACATTTTAATAATACATAATAATACAGTCTGTATCTTTGACAATTTAGACTTCAGTACCAATTGCCAGTCGCACTCCCCAAAATAAGATTAGAATTGCGATCGCCACCCAATCACCTGTTTTCAGCCGTAAGTCGTGCCATTGCACTCGATGTTCATGAGGACTCGTAAAACCTCGCACCATCATCGCGCTCGCCATTTGCTCTGCTCGAAGTAGCAAATTTTCCAACAGCCGTTGTGCAACCAACAACCAAACCTTGACGGCTCCTTTCAATCCCAGCTTTTTCCAATTAATCGCCCTTGTCATTACAGAACGAATTAAATTCTGGATTTCTTCTAAAACTAGAGGAATAAACCGCAACGATAAAGTTAAAGTCAAAGTCATCTCAGTGACAGGTAATTTAAACCGTCGCAAGGGTTGCATTAAGCTTTCTAGAGCAGCTGTGATTTCCTCTGGTGCGGTTGTCAGCAAATATAGGTTGGTACTGTAAATCAAGGTAAATACCATCGTACTCACACTGATTGCCAAATCCAACGAACGGCGAGTGACTTTAACTGGACCTTTGTCAATCAGTAGGTATCTGTAGTCTTTTTGGTTGTTTGTTGGGGGCGCTGGAGTTGAAGGAGTCGCAGCTGATTTTTCTGTTAAGACTTGTTGGTTGGTTGGCAGGCGCGGTTGATAACTTATACCAAGCCCATCAGGACTGATAGATATAATCACTAGCACAAAAAAGCATAATGTCAACAGCCAGACCATTTGCTGCCGCCAAACTCGCCGGGGAATACGTGCCATTAAGGTAGCAAGAATCAACACGACTACCAACAGCACGCGCCATAAGTTGTTGGCAAAAATATACGTTGTGAGAAAGCTAATCAACCAAACCAACTTGACTCGCGGATCGAGTTTGTGTAGCCAAGTTTGAGGTTGTTCTAAGTAAAGACCAATGGGCAGCGATCGCAGTAAATCCATTTTTTAGAAGAAAGAACAGTGAAGATTGAAGATTCAAGAAAGAAAAAGTTTCACTCTTCTTTCTTTATTCTTCTATCTTCATTTACACGCGGGTGGCGCGATTGGCACTACCACTTTCGACATCACGACTTTTCTTACTCCGCCATAGTATACGGATCGGAGTTCCTTGAAAGCCCAAGTGTTGCCGAAATTGTCTCTCAATATAGCGACGGTAGTTGTCGTTGAAGCGTTTGCCATCATTGACAAACAATGCTATTGTAGGCGGTTGGGCGCTGACTTGCGTACCATAATAAATCCTGCCCTGACGCCCACCGCGAGAGACTGGCGGGGAATGCCGACCAACCGCTTCTTCCAAGACTTCGTTGATCACAGCTGTGCTGACACGGCGTTTGTGCGATTCGGCTGCTGTTTTCACCAACTCCAAAATCTTTTCCACCCGTTGCCCAGTCAAAGCGCTGACAAAAATGGTTTGCGCCCATTCCGTGAAATGCATCCGTTCTTGCAGATGTTTTTCGTAATCATAAATCGTGTGAGAGTCCTTTTCGATAGCATCCCACTTATTGACCACGATAATGCAAGCTCGACCTTCTTCGACAATCCGCCCAGCTAATTTTTGGTCTTGCTCGGTGACACCATCAAGAGCATCTATCACCATTAAAACCACATCAGCGCGACGAATTGCTTTAAAAGCACGGTTGATGCTAAAGAATTCGGGACCATAATCCACGTTCTTCTTTTTGCGAATCCCTGCTGTGTCAATCAAGCGGTAAATTTGCCCATTTCGTTCCACGACAGTATCAATCGCATCGCGGGTGGTACCAGAAATTGGGCTAACAATTGCCCTTGCTTCTCCCACGAAAGCATTCAATAAACTGGATTTTCCGACATTCGGGCGTCCCACAATTGCCACTTTAATTTCATTAGTTTCTGGGATTTCTTCTGTCGGTGGCAGATGTTTAATTAACTCGTCGAGAAAATCTCCTGTGCCGCTTCCATGAATGGCAGAGATGGGGTAAGGTTCACCCAAGCCCAATTCCCAGAATTCGCTAGCTTGCATTAAACCTTGTTCTGGAGATTCACACTTATTGACAGCCAGCAGGACAGGGACAGGTTGTTGTCGCAACCACTCCGCAACTTCTTGATCAGCAGGTGTTGGTCCAGTTTGACCATCTACCACAAAAATTGCGGCACTTGCTTCTGCAAGGGCTGCCATAGCCTGTTGGCGAATCAGTGGTAAAAATTCTGTATCGTCATTAAATACCAAACCACCAGTATCGACAACGAGAAACTCGCGATCATTCCAGTAGGCGGGTAAATATGTGCGATCGCGTGTCATACCTGGTTCGTCATGAACGATAGCAGATTTTTCCCCGGCAAGGCGATTAACCAGGGTAGATTTGCCCACATTCGGGCGACCAATAATAGCAACAATAGGAAGACCCATAACCGGATGCACAATGCTCCAAATCTCTATTGTAGCGGTTTGTAGTGAGTGCTAAGTGCGTAGACCCGTATCCTTCACGGGAGGCTTTACGACTGGGCGACAATAAAATAGCCCTGATAAAAACGAGGAATAATAGGAAGACTATCAAAATAATTGCTACGGTTACAGCAGATCGGAAAATTACAGTGCAGTTACCACCAGATATCCCAGCAGGTAAGCATAAAGTAGTGGTAGTGATAGATGAACAGCCTTTGGTAGAAAAGCAAGTGACCAAGGAAAAGCGATCGCCTTTAAACTTCCCGGTAGATAATTACGGTTCTTGGGGTGAGAATCTTTCTCTAAGACGTGAGGATATGTACGATGATTGGGGACGGTAACGCCATATTTTACGAGAAATGAGATGAAAGCGATTACGACAATTGCTACAGTTACAACAGATGGAAAAATTACACTCCAGTTACCATCAGATATCCCCGCAGGTGAGCATCAAGTTGTGGTGGTAATTAATGAAAAGCCTTTGGTAGAAAAACCGCAGATAAAGGAGAAGCGTACACCGCTAAAATTTTCCGCTTATCCTGTAGGATTAGTTTCGGAAACCGTTACTTTCCGTAGAGAAGACTGATTGCTGAACTGCTAAACAAACAAAGTGGTCGTACATAGAATAAAATAGCTTTGATAAAAACGAGGAATAATATGAAAACTATTGAAACAATTGCCACCGTTACAGCAGACGGCAAAATCACAGTACAGTTACCACCCGATATTCCAGCAGGTGAGCATAGAGTTGTGGTGATGATTGATGAACAGCCTTTACCCAAAAAAACAGAGACAAAGGAAAAGCGATCGCCGCTAGATTTTCCTGTCCATAATTGTGGTCCTTGGCCTGAAAATCTTTCTCTAAGACGTGAGGATATGTATGATGATTGGGGACGGTAATCCTGTTTTCCTAGACACGAATATCTTGGTATACGCTAGTCAAATTCAATCTCCGTTTCACCAAGCTGCTATGCAGGCTATCCAAGATTTTTTTGATGGAGGAGTTGAATTGTGGATTAACCGACAAGTGTTACGGGAATATTTGACTACCCTCACCCGTCCTCAACAATTTACTGCTGCATTGCCCATTGCGGTAGTAATTCAGGATATCCGCTATTTCCAAAACCGCTTTCGAGTAGCTGAAGATGGTTCTCAGGTGACTGAAAGGTTGTTGACGTTGATGGAAGAAATTACCATCGGTGGCAAGCAGGTGCATGATGCGAATATTGTTGCCACAATGTTAGTTTACGGTATTCCTCAGCTATTAACTCATAACACAGGTGATTTTGCTAGATTTTCTGAGTTGATTACTGTGTTGCCTTTACAACATTAGGTCATAGTAAAAGTACTTTGATAGATTTGTAGTAAGCACTTTAGTGCTTTGGAAAGGGCTAGAACCCTTACTACAAGCCTTCAAAGTAGTAAGCACTTTAGTGCTTTGGAAAGGGCTAAAGCCCTTACTACAAGCCTTCAAAGTTACTGAAACTCGCTTAGGGGGTTTTGGGAGAGTGTAGCCGCGACTTGCAGTCGCCAGATTTTATAACTTACCAGAATCTTCCCCCTCCGTTTCCTCTGGTTCCATCAATTCCCAAACTAAGAATAAAAAATCAATCGCAATTCCCAAACCAGGCATTATCAAGTCTGCAACAAGGGGAATCACAAACACCAAAACTGTCACCAACTTCTTATGATTCTTTGATTTCGCTACCTTCATTTGTTGTTCCTCAACTCTTGAGGCAACGGTAAATTTGGGGTAGTATTTGACAGCAAAACCTCTTTTCTATCTGCTGGAATCGGGTCAAATCAGGAATTTGGAGTTTGGGGTTGGTAGATTAAGATTGGGGAATCCCCAAACTTTGTCGCAAACTTTCTCAAGGTGACTGATGGCGCGTGCTTCCTACGGTGATGATGTCAAAGCGCGGGTAAGGCTGCTTTTAGAGAAGTTTTTGGCTTATGCTAATGACGAGTTAGAGGACTGCCAACGCTATAAAATTGACCTCAACTGGCAAACGCCAAATCAGGTGATTGTCAGAACAAATTTGAGAGAATTGGCAAAACTCGCTGCTTTAGACAAAGAGCAAGTCCGCGAAGCACTAAAGCGACTGCAAGATTTTTTGGGTATTTTGAAAGATGAGCGTGAACATCCGCGCGGTTCGGAGAACTGGCACTTTCAGTTGACGCTGTGGCACAACAAAGACGACAAACAAGCAAATCTGAATAAGTTTGATCAAGAATGGCAACGCCGTCGAGACAATTTACCAGGTGTACAGCGTACTGAAAAAAGAAAACCAAAACCCACTCCTACCCGTTACGATAATCTTCGCCCGAGTGGGGCGACGAACTTCGTTGGACGTGAAAAAGAACTGCAAGACCTCCATCAACTCTTGCAGGAAAATGACCGTGTGGCAATAGCGGCAATTGCTGGTATGGGTGGCGTGGGGAAAACAGAACTGGCGCTGCAATATGCGATCGCACACCGCGAAAGTTACCAAGGTGGAATTTGCTGGTTGCTGGCGTTACAGGATGTAGGGTTAAATTTAGTGAAGTTTGCCCGTACTCACCTTGATTTAAACCCACCAGAAATATCGCCGGATTTTGATTTACTGGCGCAAGTGCAATATTGCTGGCGAAACTGGCGTGAAGGTGAAGTGCTGTTAGTGTTAGATAACGTCACCGACTACAAACAAGTCAAGCCGTACCTACCAACCTCATCGTCTCGGTTTAAAGTTTTGATGACAACGCGCCAACGTTTAGGCGTATCAATAGCGAAATTATCTTTAGATGTGCTGCAACCAGAAGCGGCGCTGGAGTTATTGCAGTCACTGGTTGGGGTAGAAAGGATTGAAAAGGAGAATGACCTAACCCCCCTACCCCCTTCCCTCGTAGGGAAGGGGGAGTTAAATTCCCCTCTCCTACAAGGAGAGGGGTTAGGGGAGAGGTCAAACGGTGAATTGGTGGCGTTGCAACTTTGTGAATGGCTGGGATATTTGCCTTTGGGGTTAGAGTTAGTCGGGCGGTATTTGGCACGAAAAGAGGATTTATCTTTAGCAGAAATGTTGCGGCGGTTGGAGAAAAAGCGACTAGAACAACCAGCCCTTGTTAAGCCAGAAGACGACATGACAGCACAGCAGGGTGTGCAAGCAGCCTTTGAGTTGAGTTGGCAAGAATTAAACGACACCGATAAGCAACTGGCGTGTTTGCTGAGTTTATTTGCCCCTGCGCCGATACCTTGGGAGTTGGTACAATTTTGCTTACCCGATGTAGATGCAGAAGAGTTAGAAGAAAGTCGGGATGATAAGCTGATCAATTTGCATTTGCTACAGCGTAAGGAAAAGGGAATTTATCAACTGCATCCACTCCTGCGGGAATTTTTTCAAGCAAAGTTGACAGAGTTAGATCCCCCCAACCTCCCTTATCAAGGGGGACAGTTAGATTCCCCCCTTTTTAAGGCAGGGCAAGGGGGGGATCTCAAACAAGCTTTTGCCACAGCAATGGTAGCAGTTGCTAAGAAAATTCCTGACAACCCCATCCTTGAGTTAATCACTGCTGTTTCCCCAGGCATACCTCATCTGGCAGAAGTCGCCAACAATCTTATTCAATATGTCAGCGATAAAGATTTTATCTGGGCTTTCGTCGGTAACGCTCGATTTTATGCAGGTCAGGGGTTGTACAATCAGGCAGCACTTTGGTATGAGCAGTGTCTAGAAGTCACTAAAAAGCGCTTGGGAGAAGAACATTTCCATGTCGCACAAAGCCGCAACAACCTGGCAGAGCTCTACCGTTCCCAAGGAAGATACACAGAAGCCGAACCCCTGTACCAAAAAGCATTGGAACTTATGCGACGCCTGCTGGGAGAGGAACATCTCCTTGTTACACTTAGCCTCAACAACCTGGCGTTACTCTACGAATCCCAAGGAAAATACACAGAAGCCGAACCCCTGTACCAAAAAGTATTGGAACTTATGCGAGGCTTGCTGGGAGAGGAACATCTCCATGTTGCACTTAGCCTCAACAACCTGGCGGGACTCTACCGTTCCCAAGGACGGTACACAGAAGCCGAACCCCTGTATCAACAAGCCTTGGAACTTAGGCGACACCACTTGGGAGAGGAACATCCCGATGTCGCCACTAGCCTCAACAACTTAGCGTTACTCTACCACTCCCAAGGACGGTACACAGAAGCCGAACCCCTGTGTCAACAAGCTTTGCAATTAAGGCGATGCCTCTTGGGAGAGGAACATCCCGATGTCGCCATTAGCCTCAACAATCTAGCGTTACTCTACGAGTCCCAAGGGCGGTACACAGAAGCCGAAGCACTGCATCAACAAGCTTTGCTACTAACGCGACGCCTCTTGGGAGAGGAACATCCTGATGTTGCCATTAGCCTTAACAACCTGGCGTTAGTCTACGAGTCCCAGGGACGGTATACAGAAGCCGAAGCGCTGCATCAACAAGCTTTGCTACTAACGCGACGCCTCTTGGGAGAGGAACATCCTTACGTCGCACAAAGCCTCAACAACCTGGCGAAACTCTACCGTTGCCAAGGACGGTACTCACAAGCCGAACTTCTGTGTCAACAAGCTTTGCAACTAAGGCGACGCCTCTTAGGAGAGGAACATCCCGATGTCGCCATTACCCTCAACAACCTAGCGTTACTCTACCGTTGCCAAGGACGGTACTCACAAGCCGAACCCCTCTACCTGCAAGCTTTGGAGATTTCTGAGCGACGGTTAGGGGTGGGACATCCGTTCACAATAACGGTTCGGAGAAATTATGCAATTTGCTTGAGGCGGGGAGATTTTTGATACTACAATAATTAAAATATTACTACATAAATGAACTTCTGAGCCTCAACGATGAAGTTGCAAGCTCGAAGTTTCGAGTTCCAAGCACGAAGTTCCGAGTTCCAAGCTTGAATGATGGTGTTACACAGGCGATGCTCCAAAGGAGCCGCCCTTTGGAGCATCGCTCACCTAAAACTATCAAACCATCAAAGGCGATCGCTCTATTAATGCTATTGATGTTACGCGATCGCCTTCTCAATATCTGTGCATCTTAATTTCTTGGCGTTCTAGCCTTCGGCACGCCGCTTTGCGTCTAAGGCGTCTTGGCGGTTCAAATCTTCACCTTCTCCACAAACGGAGTAAAAATCGGAATCAATTCTTTCCGACTGACAACTAAAGTCGGGAAAGAACGAGTCGTATAATCTTCCCCTGGTATTAAAGGAAAGGGTTCCGACTTTAACGATACCCAGCTTCCCCCAGCAGCTTGGACAATCACCCAAGCAGCCGCTATATCCCAAACTTTTGGTGTAGCTTCAATACCACCTAATGTTGCGCCAGCAGCTACTGTCAAGAAGTTGTAGCTAGCAACACCCAGCATCCGAATTTTGCAGGGAAAGTCTTTCTCTATCGCTGCGGTGCTGCGGGAACAGAGGTTGAAGAAGTGGTTCCCACTTGGATCGTCATTACTGGTATAAATAGGACGGCGATCAAGAAAAGCCCCAGTTGGTGCTTCTAACTCAGGTATACCTCCCCAGTAGCCGTGAAAAGCTTGATTCAATGGCGGCACGTAGACATAGCCAAAAACTGGTGTGCCTTGATACAGCAAACCAAGGGAAATCGACCAAATGGGAATCCCACGAGTAAAGTTAGTTGTACCGTCCAAGGGGTCAATGACCCAGCACCATTCGGTACCAGGAAAAACCTTGTCGCCTTCTTCACTCAAGATACCGTAACCAGCAAAAGTAGATGCTATGGCGTCCCGTATTTCCTGATCCGCCCATTTATCTGCTTGCGTTACCAAACTGCCATCAGCTTTTTGTAACGCTTGCACTTGCCCAAAATCTTGCATTAACTGGTTTCCCACTCTTACGGTAGTGGTTTGGGCAAAATCCAGAATTGTTGTCCAAAATTCAGTCATATTTTTATTTTCGCGCTAAGGACGCCAAGACGCAAAAAGTTTTTGGTGTCTTGGCGCGAAACAAAATTAATCAAGTTCGCTTTGCAAAATAGAGGCGATCGCCTGTTTGGCGTTTGTCTGAAATTCTCTCACATTCAGACGGTTTAGAAACCAAAGAGCAAGCAGCATTAATGCGGCTTCTAAGGCAAACACGAGTCCATAGGCTAGCACTAAGTTGGGCAGCACCTTACGTCCTACATCCAAAATGGCACCACCTGCAGCTACAGCCGTTCCTCTCGCCAGAGATTGCGCTAGTCCCCAAGCACCAATGAACGTTCCTGAGGTTTCAGGCGCTGTCAAATCCAGCATCAAGGTGACTGCGGCAGTCGTTAGAATACCAGTTGCTAAACCGAACAATACCAAAGCGAGCTTGAGTAACGCTGGATTCGCAGAAAATCCTGATATCCCAAGTAATCCTGCACACAGTGCCACTAACATACAACCAAGGCGTATAGTTCTTTGCTTACCTAAACGCGGCACAATCAAAAAGCCCCCGACACCATAGGCAATCAGTATACCTGTGCCGTAGAAAACATTCAGCTTAGTACTTTCTGCTAGAGGCATCCGAAAGACCTGACCCGCATAAGGTTCTAAAATCGGGTCTTGCATAAATAAGCCCAGTGTCATCACCACTAAAAAGGTGAAAAATAGACCTGTTTGCGGACTAGCTGTTAGTATTCGCCAAGCTGCGCCAAGGGTAATGCTGTCTTCTCGGTTGATGACTGTGGAACGAGTGGTGTACTGAGAATACTTTTTTTCAACGCCAAAGGTCGCTATAATCCCCAACGCAAAGACAATTGCCGGAACAACGATAAACAGCTTGTTAACTGATGCCTGTAATGTCGCTGTTGTTGCCTCGGGTGTTAATTGCTTGAGCAAACTGGAACTGATAATTGCCCCGACAATAATCCCCACCATCAGCATCGACCAAACAACACCGACAACTTTGGAACGGTTGTCTTCTTCAGAGATATCCACCAACAAAGCGGCAAAGGCAGTACTGCTTGCACAAATTGCCAGACCGTATAAAGCGAAAACTAAAGCCAGAAGAGCAATCCAGCTGATTGTTTGAGTTGTCCATGTCCAGCCACCAGCACTGCTGACGACACTGTTCAGTTGCCATAACACCTGCACAGCTAAAAATGAGGCGACAGCAAATATTGCCGCTCCCACCCAGACATAAGCTGTGCGGTGATAGCCCCATATCGGCTTGGCATCAGACATTTGCCCAAACCAAATCCGAGAAGGAGAAACAAATAATTGTATTGCTAGCACTGCTCCTACCAGCGTCGCCGGAATGGCTATTTCCTGAATCATGACTCTGTTGAGCACCCCCAGAGTCAGGATAGACATCATGCTTAGCCCCATCTGAAATAAGCCAAGCCGAAACATGGTCAACACATTAACCTTTGGCATCGCCAGGGAATTTCCCTGGGAATCAATCAAATCGCCGCTTGCCATAGCTACTTTCTTACAGGGAATATATAATTTTATTTTTCATCGGTTTTATAACCAAGATAAATCAGGACTTACGCAACTGTCATAAGCGATTGCCCAAGGCTTCGCCGTGAGGCACTGGCAAAGCTTGGGTATTTTAGTGGTTTTTTTGTAGCAGCGTTTCCTAGACAAACGTAAAGACGACTGCTATTATTTATCCTTTCATAAGAAAACCCCAGATTCCTGGGGCTTATTGAACGTTTTCTCTTGTCATATAACCACCCTAGTGACCGTTAGGGAATAGGGAATCTCGCCAAGAAAATGAGTAAAAATTAACCCCAGTTCACCTGGGGTTAATTTTTAGATATCACCCTCAACGCTTGCAAACATTGGATGTAGTGGCATATGTGGGCAAACATATTCGGTGTATCAATATTCTTTTAGTGACTTTAAATAAATTCTTAACATAAAGAATGACAAGTACTAGCATCTTGTGGATGAAGAAAGGTAGACGAAACCCTGATGATCTGTTAATGAAGGGGGTAGATACTCCTTGGTTTTGCGGGTGCTTTGTTATAGAAAACCGCGTTTGCTATCGCAGCAGGTGCGATGGCAAAGGTTTTCCCCTCCATAAAAGTAAAATATAGCCTGTTAGTAAACGGTTGGTAAATATAGAGTTAAGTTTCAGTAGCTGAGCATTCCGGAAAGGTCACTGCACAGAAAGCGATGCGAGGGTGATGGGAGGCGTGTGAGTAGCGATCGCCCAAAAAATAAACCCCTTCCTTATGGAAGAGGTGCAACCAACGGTGTTGTATAGCTTGCAGCCAGACAATAGTTATTAATTGCAGGCAAAGTTGACTTATGCAGTTGGGGCGGTAACTGCGTGTTTAGTCGCCAACCTTTTCCAGATACTGAGAATGAATCCAACCAGGACTAGAAGCAAGCTTTACCCACTCGCGAGAAGATTTGCTAACCCTGACGTTGACATCGTGTTGATAAGGGATGGCACCGATTTTTTCGTAATTAGAACCAGGACCAGAGCGGATGGCAACTCCAATTGGAGCAGTTACCAACACTGTGCAAACAGGTTTAATTCCTTGTCGCAGTTGACATAGCTGTTCTGCTGGGGTTTGATTTTGAGTAGCACCGGCTGGTACGGTTCCGCCAGTTACAATTAGTGTTAAAAAAGCTAAGGCAGCCACTTGTTTGTTGAATTTAAACATAATCTTACTTTTTAAATTTTCAGCTTGTAAGCGTCGTTTCTAATCTTTTATAAGTGTTGGTAAAATCAACTTATGCAACTGCGTGTTGAGAGAGTTTATTAGTTGCTACAAGCGCTGAAGACACAGGGGTAAGGAGAACTACTTTTCACTAGAATTCTTGCCCCAAATCACGCAATGCATTCTTGTCTTAGAACGGTTCAAAACAATCATATGTTCTTTGGCGAACTATTTTCCCATCTTCAAATTCAATGAACTGAGCAAAATAGGCTTTAATCTGTCCTCCAGATGGGGTTTTTCCAATTGTAAGTGCAATTTTTGCCGTCCATATTGTTTCTAAAATTACTGTATCGCCTACAACATAATATTTTTGAATATCATAAATCTGGCTGATTAGCACTTTTTTACCTCTTAATGAGGCTTCCTTTAAATCGTTTAGATTTCTCTTTGCTCCATTAGGTATTAAGAGATTGGGATATTCTACTTGCTCTACTGATTCAGAATAATAAACAGCAAGTTCATCCGCTGTTTTACCTTCTTCTATGGCTTGAAGATAATTTTTTGTAATTGTTAAAATGTCTTGTTTTTCAGTTGCCATAGCTATTTTTGTGAGTTCGTGGTTGGTATTAGTTCAATAATTACTTGAGCCTTTTGACGCTATGCTTAGGGGCTTTTGATGATAAGGACTACAAGGTGATTTGCCAACATTCCGAAAAGCTCACCGCCTTTCGCCCGCCTATTCGTCTTTCAGTACCCCCTACTTAATATCTGGATACCCAAAATTTGTACCAATCAATGTGTACCCAGCTAGCGGTATGATGCTTCCATCTCTATTGAGGGAAGATTATGCCAATCATCTCTCTAAGCTCGTTTAACTGGGCTTTAGACTAAAGCTGGCGACTGCTGGACGGTCACGGCACACAAAAAGCTTGATAAAAAAATAGAGAGACATAAACAACAAGATACCCGACTTCTTAAAGAAGTCGGGTATCTGAGGATGGGTGATTTATGCGCTTAGCGCAGGCACTTTCACACAAATCAAATAGGATTGCTATATGGCATTATTGCTCATAAGGATTTGAAAATTAAAACAGTGAACAGTACCAGCCGCAGTGACGCTTTCTCGGGCTGGTGGGGGATTTAAACCCGCCACCAACGCTTTCGGTCCAATTGGTGGGGGACTTAAACCCTGCGGATGAAACTGATAACTGATAACTGATAACTGGTAACTGTTAAAGGCTAGCGCATCATTTGTCTACATTCTGAGAGATATCTTGAGAAAGATTTTACAATACACTGAAAAGTAAAGAAGTGTAAAGAAATTTAATGTTGTAAACGTGGAAACCATTACAGAAACTATCACACTGGGGCAAAATGGTCCGGCTGTTACACCCCTTTGCATTGGGACTTGGGCATGGGGTGATAAGCTTTTTTGGAATTATGGCAATAACTACGGTGCAGATCAATTGCAAGCAGCTTTTACAGCAGCTTTGGAGGTTGGTGTCACCTTCTTTGATACGGCTGAAATTTACGGATTTGGGCTTTCTGAGGAATTTTTGGGGCAATTCTTGCAGAAAACCGACAAACAGGTGCAGATTGCAACCAAATACGGCCCAGTTCCCTGGCGATTTCTGGGTCAGTCTGTCGCCGATGCCCTCACAGATAGTCTCAAACGCCTACAATTAGAGCGAGTTGCTTTGTATCAAGTGCATTGGCCCTTTACGTTCTTTATGAGCCAAGAAACCTTGATGAATGCTCTTGCAGATGAGGTGAAGCGCGGCAGAATTGAAGCAGTAGGTGTTAGTAATTACTCGGCACAGCAAATGCGGGAAGCGCACCAAATACTAGCTGCGCGTGGAGTCCCTTTGGCTGTGAATCAAGTGCGTTACTCTTTGCTGACTCGCCACATTGAAAGTAATGGTATTCTCCAAACAGCCCGTGAATTAGGTGTAACAATCTTGGCATATAGTCCTTTGGCGCAGGGTTTACTGACTGGCAAATACACTGCTAATAGCGACAACACTCCTAAAGATGGCAGAAGGATAGATTCCCGTTTTAGTAAAGAAGGCTTGCAGAAACTTGAGCCTGTGATCTCTTTGCTACGCCAGTTAGGAGACAAGCACGATCGCACTCCAGCGCAAGTTGCCTTGAGGTGGTTAATTGATCAAGGAAACGTCATTCCTATTGCTGGGGCGAAAACAGCCGAACAGGTACAACAAAATGCAGGCGCTTTGGGTTGGAAATTGGGCGATGATGAGATTAAGCAGTTAGACGAAGTGAGCCGTCGTTATAAGTAAAAAGAACCAAGTAAAAAGTTAAAAAAATTATTTCTTTGTTTTAACTTTTTACTTTTCACTTACAGCGGTTTTCAGCTAAGGTGGGCATTGCTCATCAAAATGTCAAATGTGGATCACATAAGGTTTTATAGGCAATGCCCACCCTACGATTTCTGGTCTTTGTTTTAACTTTTAACTTTTCACTTGATTTACGAGTTGTCCTGACCTGCTAACATTTGTAAAATTTTTTCTACATTATCCAAATCCCCAGCAATTCTCCGTATAGGGTGAGGCCAAACTTTAACGAGGGTGGGAGTTGCAGAAACTTGATCCAATTCTGCTTGTTCTGGATTCGTTAATACGTCAATGACTTTCAGAGTATAAGGGTTGCCAAGATATTTTTCTAAAAGTTCGTGTAAATTCTTTAAAATGCGTTCAGTGGCAGCACTATGTCCTGCAACAAATAAGCGGAGAACATAGCCCTTTGTTTTTGATTGAGGTTGTTGTGCGGATGTGACTGGTTGATAGTACGAAGGAGTTGGCTCACTAAGATCGAGCTGCATAACCAAGTCGTGGTCTTCCCAAAGCTGGGGAAATGTCGAACGATATGTTGTTAATACCAGGCGATCGCACAACCCCTCCTGCCAAGGTGCAGATTGCCATGCTAGCTCCCCTGTACCAAAAATAGCGTTAAGGACTGCTTGATGTCGCATAACTGCCGGATAAGCTTCGGCAAAAGTCTGGATTTGTTGGGTGCGCGGATCTAACCAATGGTCTATGGTCGCTGTGTAACATGGTACTAAAAAGTGAGGCGGTTCTGGTAAGTCCAGGATTTCCTGCAATACAGCGCACAAATGTAAATGCCATCGACCTTGCTTACTGGGGTCGATGCAGTAAATTAAATCTCCTCCAGGTGTAAACAGCGCAATGCCTTTAAACAGTTGGGGTAGAGGTGGTTTGTCGAGTGTCAAGGGCGTGTTCGGAGAAAAATCATGAATTATATATTATGAATTATGAAATTTTTTATCATTCATAATTCATAATTTACAATTCTCAACACTTAAACTCTAGTGTGTCAATATGGTTGTCCAGGGTTTTGGAGAAGGACAATGTGCGTGCGAACTAGCCGTCCGACTCGTTACCGCAAGGTGTTATTGAACCTTTCAATATAGCTTGTCTTACCACTATCTTTGCTCACTGGTTGATGTTGTTTGTTGGGTAAAACCTGTTCGTAGGCTTGCCAAAAAATATGTGTAACAAATTGCACATTTGCGAGAGACAGGTGGTAGAGATTGCCATAACTGTTTTGGCGATCGCGATCATTTGCGATCGCACACTATCCCCACCGCATGGCGGATGGAAAATTCTACGATCATAGGTTAAAATTAAAATAAATATAAAATCATAAAATCTCTATCTCCCCGCTAGGCATACTTGCAGAGTAAACTACCTACCACTGAGAGCCGTACCGTTTCACTGGTAGTCACCTCGAGGTTTTAGATGATTCATTCAGTTGTCATCAATCTGGGATATGGTGATTTATACGAGGGATTTCCTGTTGTGACTGCTGGGTTGTGGACATTAAATAATCCTCGTCCGCAGCAGTTTATCGGTAGTTTACCACCAGCGCCGAATTTAGTAGAGTTGTATCGAAATTGGCAATCGATGTATCAGAGTTTGTGCGCTCGCCTAGCAAGTGGGTCGATTAGGAATTTGGCGAATGATGATGATGAACTAGAAATTGATGAAGGTAATATCACGAATGTCTCTGTAGTAGATTTTAATGATTTGTGTCAACAGTTACAGCTAAGTATTAATAATTGGCTGGAATCACCAGGGATTATCAGTATTAGCCGACAGGTTCGCGCTGCACTTCATCCCGCAGATGAAATACGGGTAATCATCGAAACTCAAGATATTATTATCCGAAAATTACCTTGGCATTGTTGCAGTTTTTTTCAAGATTATCCGCGTTCAGAACTTTCTTTTTCGAGAACTGAATATAAACGCACTCCTGGGTTGCAATTGTCGCAAATTAAGAGAAATCACGTGAGAATTTTGGCAATTTTAGGCAATTCTCAAGGTATTGATTTAGAAAGAGAACAGAGGTTTTTACAAAGTTTACCAGATGCAGAGATACAGTTAGTTGTCAAGCCTTCACGGAAAGAATTTAACGATAAACTTTGGGATTCTCAAGGTTGGGATATGCTCTTTTTTGCTGGGCATAGTCAAACTGAGGAGGAAACAGGAATAATTTATATTAATGAAAATCCGACCAATAATAGTTTGACGATTGAACAATTAGCAGAAGCGTTAAAAGCGGCGATTGAGAACGGTTTGCAACTAGCAATTTTTAATTCTTGCAATGGTTTAGGGTTGGCTCATGGCTTGGAAAAATTAAACCTGCCGACGACAATTGTTATGCGCGAACCAGTGCCAAATTGCGTTGCAGAAGAATTTTTTAATTATTTTTTACAAGCGTTTGCGTTTGAACAAAAATCCTTGTATACGTCAGTACAGCAAGCACGACGCAGACTACAAGGATTAGAAGATGATTTTCCCGGTGCGAGTTGGCTACCTATAATTTTTATTAATCCCGCTGAAGAACCACCAAGTTGGGTGAATCTCAAGGAAAAATTTGCATCTCAAGCTATATTTAATCACACTCAAGTAGAAAGTAAAAAAAAGCGCCAGGATTGGGGAGAGGCGATTGATGTTTCGATATTTTACGGGCGTAATGACGAAATTAACATATTAAAAAAATGGATTGTAACGGATAATTGCCGATTAATTACAATAATTGGCATGGGTGGAATTGGAAAAACAGCTTTATCTGTCAAGTTAGCACAACTGGTGGAAAATGAATTCGATTGTTTAATTTGGCGAAGCTTACGAAACGCGCCACCAGTACAAGAATTATTGAACGATTTAATCAGTTTTTTATCTCAAGAACATCAAATAGTTGTAGCAAATTCGTTAGATAAACAAATATATCAATTAATCGAATGTCTGCGTGCTTCTCGCTGTTTAGTTGTGTTGGATAATCTCGAATCGATTTTACACAGCGATAAACAAGCCGAAAATTACCTTGAAGGATATGCAGGATACAGACAACTTTTGCAATGTGTGGCAGATACTCGCCATCAAAGTTGTGTTTTAGTTACCAGTCGAGAAAAACCTAGAGGACTTGGCGCGAGGGAAGGCGATAATTTCCCAGTGCGATCGCTGACATTAAAAGGGTTAAATTATCGAGAAGGGGAATTAATTTTAGTACAAAAAGGTTTATCGCCGTCAGCAACTCAAATAAACAGCTTAGTTGAGTCTTATGCTGGTAATCCGCTGGCGCTAAAGATTGCAGCAACGACGATTGAAGAATTATTTGCTGGTAGTATTACTGATTTTTTACAAGCAGGTACAATTATCTTCGGCGATATTTTCGATTTACTCAGCCAGCAGTTTCACCGTCTTTCGATTTTAGAAAAGCAAGTCATGTATTGGTTGGCGATTCATCGAGAGTGGGTATCTTTAAAAGAGTTACAAAGCGATATCATTGACATTGTAAAAACGCGAGATTTACTGACAGCTTTAGAGTCTTTACAATCGCGCTGCTTAATTGAAAATAAAGCAGGTAAGTTTAGTCAGCAACCAGTGGTAATGGAGTATGTCATTGAAGAATTAATCGAACAAGTTACCGAAGAGATTTATACGGGAGAAATTCAAAACCTGAATAAATATGCTTTAATTCAAGCCCAAATGCAAGATTACCTCAGAAATGCTCAATTCCAATTTATTCTCAAACCCATTGCTGATAAATTATTAAATTTTTGGGTACAAAAGGAAACTATTCAAAAGCATTTAAATCAAATTTTATCGCAACTCAAATCCTCTACAACCCCAAAACCGGGATATGCTGCAGGTAATATAATTAATCTCTTGCGACAACTTGATATAGAACTAAATAACTATGACTTTTCTAATCTAAATATTTGGCAAGCTTACCTGCAAGGAATCAACTTACAACAAACAAACTTTGCTAATTCCGATTTAAGTAAATCAGTATTTACCCAAACTTTAGGTAGTATCTTAGCAGCCAAATTCAGCCCCACAGGTAAATTATTAGCAACAGCGATTGAGAATGAAATATATCTATGGGAACTTGACAACATCAGACAATTAGTTAAAATTGACGGTCATACAGCTTGGGTGCGATCGCTTGCATTCAGCCAGGATGGTAAAATCCTAGCGAGCGGTAGTCGCGATCGCACTATCAGGTTATGGAACGTCGAAAGCGGACAATGCTTGCAAATACTAACAGGTCATACATCAGATGTACAATCCGTTGCTTTTAGCCACGACGGTAACACTTTAGCTAGTGGTAGCAACGATAAAACTATCAGATTATGGAATATCTCAACCGGACAATGTTTGCAGGTTTTCCGAGGACATACAAATAATCTCACCTTTGTCACTTTCCATCCCCACAAGCAAATATTAATTACTGCAAGTGTCGATAAAACCGTTAGATTGTGGGATATCCCAACTGGGGAATGTTTACAAATCTTCAATATTCCGATTAATTGGGAACTTGCTGTTGCTTTAAGTCACGACGGACAAACATTAGTTACCGGAAGCGATGGTCATACGGTAAAATTCTGGGATATATCCAGTGGTAAATGCATCAAAACTCTACCAGATTACAACAGCTTTGTCTGGACTGTAACTTTTAGTCAGGACGATAAAACCATAGTTACTGGCAGCGAAGATAACACAATCAAAATTTGGGATATAGAGACAGGAGAATGTCTGCAAACCTTACAGGAAGATAACCAGCGGGTTTGGTTAGTTGATTTGCATCCAGACAATCAAACTTTACTGAGTATCAGCGAAGACCAAACTATCAAACTTTGGGATGTGCGATCGCAACGCTGCTTAAAAACATTAAAAGGGTATTGTAACTGGATATTATCTCTCGCTTTTAGTCCAGATGGTCAAACATTAGCCAGCAGTTCCCAAGACCAGAAAATTAGACTATGGGATATAAAAACGGGAAAATGCCACTCTATATTACAAGGACACAATAACTTAATATCTTCAGTCACCTTTGCTCCTCAACATATTAAAGATTGTCTACTAGCTAGCGGTAGTGATGACAACACCATAAAACTGTGGAATCATCAAAGCCAATGCTTGAAAACACTCCGGGGACACGAGGCTTGGGTACATTCGGTTGCTTTTAGTCCCCAGGGGAAAATTTTAGCTAGTGGTAGTCGTGACAGTACTGTAAAACTTTGGGATTGGCGGACTGGTGAATGTTTGTACACTTTAGTCGGACATCAAAATAGAGTCAAATCAGTTGCCTTTAATCCTTTCAGTAACATATTAGCAAGCGCTAGTGATGACACAACCATCAAAATATGGGATGTCAATAATCGAACTTGCTTGCAGACACTAGTAGGACATCAAGATAGGGTTGATTGCGTAGTTTTCAGTCCCAATGCAAACATAATTGCCAGTGCTAGTTGCGACAAAACCATCAAACTATGGGATGTGAATACCGGGGAGTGTCTCCACACATTACAAGCACATACCCACCGTATCCGCATGGTAGCATTTAGTTCAGATGGTCAGATTTTAGCTAGTTGTAGCGACGACCAAACAGTAAAACTATGGGATGCCAGTACAGGTAAACATACTAGAACATTGTCAGGACATGATAAAGCAGTATGGACGGTTGCAATTAGCCCCGATAATTGCATATTAGCCAGCGGTAGCGAAGACCAAACCATCAAACTTTGGCATCTACAAACAGGTGAATGCTGGCAAACCTTAAGATGCAGTAGACCATATGAAGGTATGAATATTAACAATACTACTGGTTTAACAACTGCTCAGAAAACTATCTTAAAATCCTTGGGGGCAGTTGGAGAATAAAACTTTAAAAGACTTTGAGCTTATAAGTATCCGTACAATCCTCAAGCAACTTTTGTTGCCATTACTATTACCATCATGGCTAATATCATATTCGGCTTCCCCATCTCCAAAGCCAAATTAACTCTTAGGAGGGATATGAATGTTGTTAAAAACCATCCAAAATGTGGCTTGGTGTACTGAAAAATATATATAATATTTTCCTTCCAGTATGAATACAGAAAATCAAAAACCAAAAAAATCTGACGCAGAAGACCAAACATCTGATGATTCTCGTTCTCCTGGAGTTACAGACAGAGACCCGAATACTTCAGAAAATACATCTAAAAATAATGAGGCGAAGGAGCCTGAAGAGGAAAGTAAAACAAAGAAAAATTAGGCTTAGTACATAATTGCATAAGTTCATAGTGAAAACTAGAACGATAACTCTGCTTACCTTTGCGTTTACCTCAGCGCTCCTTTGCGTTTAAAAACGTTACGAATTAATGAAATGCTGTACTTAGTCTGATGACTATAGAGTTTCTTGTTCGCCTTTTTGTAACTACTTGTTTACATTGTCACACAGATGGCGATCGCTCGATAATTAATACAGTGGCTACCGAAAAATTAGCTAAATAGCATCCTATTGTGATATAAATCTTCTTTAGTGCAATTGTTTACAAAAGATAACGCTTCTTTTGCTGAATCTCTGATGTGTGTTAGCCTAGTCAAATCATAAATTTTGCTCATAAATAACCATTGCTTCCGCTAAGACTTGCTCACGAAAATAACGGCTTAAATCTGCTGATGTTCTTAAATCTATCTGACAATTTATTATAGTTGACAACTCATCTTCCATAATTATTCAAGATTTCTCTCACTTCAAGTGAAAAGCTAGAAGTGCTACTGTGCAACGTTCAATTTTTTATCTTCAAAGCTGGAAAATTTCTTGGAGGCATTGCCGCTATTTTTTGTCAAACTTAAAGTCTTTTAAAGCAACATAGCCACCCGAACGCTTATGTTCATCACCAGTTAGAACGTATGAAGTAGGTACATTTTTAGAGTAGGCATCCAAAATCTCTCTATAGATAGAGAAGTTAAATACATTCCCGACTACAACAATTCCTAATTTTGATTGCCCAGGAACGTTTCCATATTCTCCACGTACCCACCTACCTCTAGGTACGTCACAAGAGTACTCTAAGTCTATGGCGAATTCAATGTAATAGACTCCTGGCTCTTTTGGTGCAGTTAAGTAAGTCGGCGCTAATATTTCAAGCTATGTTAAGAAATTTAAATGTACGGTGTGTTGTCGCGCAGCGCAACGCACCGTCAAGAATTCAAGGTGCGCAATTCCTACGGCATAACACACCCTACGGACAATTTATATTTCTTCATATACATTGAATTTTTCTCACCGACTTACTTATATTGAAACGCTTTCCCTTTTCGGATTTTTCCCCATCTGGAAGTTGACGAACATCTATGCAATCTTGTGTATTTTTGGGGATACCGAACACAATTTGGTGATTTACGCCTGAACCAAAGGCTCTTTGAGTGGAAGGATTATACGAGAATGTATAGTCTGTAGTTCCTTGAATCTCTTGCCCAGGAGAAGCAAATATGACATTTGGTTTGTTTGTCAAGTTAGACCATACTGTCCCTACAAATGTCGCTGCGGATGCAACAAATGTTGTGATGACTAGCGACACAGTGATCCCAATGCCCCAACGCGAACAGGTATCTCTGTGTTTTTGCCTAATGCTTTGTTGCACAAACTCAGTTTATAACTGGTTGAACCAGTTGTTGTTCTGTGAGTTAAGTACCTCTTTTTGCAACACTCACAAGATACCTCTGATTTCAAGTAATTTTATATACTATTTCTCGTTGGTGCGTGGCGCTACATAGATTATTGATTTGAGATAATATATTTTCGTTGCGTCACACACCCTACATTCTTTATTAGAAGAAACAGCTACGATATCATTGGCTTTCTCTTAGATTCCCATCAACACAGTAGCAAGTGCGGTTAATCCTTCTTGATCGCTGAAGTAACTGATGTGATCGCAACCAACTTGATGAATTTGAGGTTGGGGAATGCGATCGCGTTTCAGCCCCACGAGAGCCAGCTTGTAATCAAGCTTCTGCTAAGCGCAAGTAGAACGACCAAGAATGTCGAGATTGACCAGCGTCAGAGCGATTCTTCTTGCTCTGTTTCATGGTGTCTCGGCATCCTTCTAAGTCCTCAATAGCTACATCAGCTTCGTGGAACTGAGCGAAACGAACGATACGACGGGAGATGGTATGATTAACCGCTTCCATCCATCGCTGTTCTTTCTTGTTCCATTTTTTAAGCGCTCTAAACTTTCTGGCTTCTTGAAGTTGCTTGCGACGTTTTTGGAAGTATCTGCGACGATGCATGACTTCCTTGCCGCTATGAAACGTGCGTTAGCGAAGCGGGACGTAGTCCGGGGGAAATTTTCATCCCCATACCTCTCATGCGAGGGACATTCAATTTCCCCCTCGCGCTCCCCCGATTTTGGTAAGTTATTTCTCTGTACCGAATCAGTAAGTTTTTGTAGTCTTAATAAAGAGTTACTCTATTTTAGATAAGTTAATATTGACATTTAAAAAATCAATTATTTATTTTATTTATAAGTTATCCAGTTTTGCAATTCTTCTACATAATTTTGAGATGCTCATTAATTTTTGTTAGGAAATAAAATGCGTTCCCCCTAGGATCCCCACGTAAGCGCAAAGCGCACACTGAGCGCAGAGGGTGCCGCAGGCATACGTGTTGGCGCAGCCTGTCCGTAAGCCCTGCGGGCAGGCTCCTTCATGTGCGCAGCCTGCCCGCAGGGCTTAGGACATAGTGGGGATTAGGGGCGGGGAAGAAAGAGGTTTGTCGAACTCACGTCTGTTCAAGAGCATTGGTGAATTATGAGAAACGCCCTAGAGTTTGCAAAGAAATGTTAAGCATACGAGAAGTAAACTTGTTGAAATAAACCTTAAGAGTGATTGCTTTTAGCTTATATACCTGAAGGTAGATGCGAGAAACAAGTTTTCTATCAGAATATTCACTAGATTGAATCCCATAATTGCGAAAGATTAACTGTAAAGTTTATTAAATAAATGCTCATCTTCTCAGTTGGTTTTTATATACTGAACTACTAATCGTTGATCCCGCTCATGATGAGCTAGACATTTCTGAATTTAAGTTTTTGTTTCGTTTGTTTTGTATTTGGAGAATTGGAGAAAAAGTTATGGCTTTGTCTCAAACGTCTAATCTAGGGAAGACCTACTCATTGTTGATGATCAAAAGTTTTTTAATATGGACTTTTACATTGGCAGTATGCTTACTGGTTGTCGGTTTTCCTTTAGTTGTTTTGATGGCTACGGTCGGATGTCTGTTGTCAATTGTTTTGGAATCGGTGATGCCTGTTAGTGCGGTTTTGCTTGTTGCAGGTGGTTTAATCATGTTTAATGTGATGGCAGTTGTGATGGCTGCCGGAGTGCTAACTCTTAAAGGAGTCCATCCCAAGGAAGTCCAATGGTTGAGTTGGCTGCATGGAGAAGCAGAAAATATGAAAACGACTACCGTTTACGCTGCTTGTCCGTTAACTTGTGAAATTGAACCGTAACCATCCTGCTTAATTCGACAAACAGTACATCTGCCCGGTTAAGCCGGGTTTTTTCATGCTTTATGAGTCAAGAGTCTAAAATCCATAGTCAAAAGTTTCAGGCTATTGACCATTGACTATGAATTATTAATTGTTAACTATTGACTATTGACCCTTGACTAATGACTCATGACTAAAAAGCAAATTTACATTATATTGGGTACGCGTCCGGAAGCAATCAAACTAGCTCCGGTCATTCAGGTTTTCCAAAACTCCTCAAGTCTTGACACTCAAGTGATTCTCACAGGACAGCATCGCGAGATGGTTGAGCAAGTGATGCGGCTGTTCAACCTCAAAGCTGATC
Source organism: Scytonema sp. PCC 10023 (assembly GCF_963920835.1). Lineage (NCBI taxonomy): Bacteria > Bacillati > Cyanobacteriota > Cyanophyceae > Nostocales > Scytonemataceae > Scytonema > Scytonema sp. PCC 10023. The sequence goes on along the minus strand of NZ_CAWUDP010000027.1, from coordinate 54,495 downwards.
ATGACTTGGAGATTATGCAGCCAAAGCAATCTCTTAGTGATATTACCTGCCGCAGTTTACGAGGTTTGGAAGAATTATTCCAACAGAGTCAGCCAGATTTAGTGCTCGTGCAGGGAGATACAACAACGGCTTTTGCCGCGACTTTGGCTGCATTTTACCAAAAAATTCCTGTAGGACATGTAGAAGCTGGATTAAGAACAGATGACCTATTTAATCCTTATCCAGAAGAAGCCAACAGACGGCTGATTTCTCAACTCACTCAATTGCACTTTGCGCCAACTGCTTTAGCGGTGGAAAATCTACAACGTTCTGGCGTTTTGGGTGAAATTCACCTGACAGGTAACACAGTGATTGATGCCTTGTTAACTGTGGCTGCAAGCGTTCCTGTTTGTGATATACCTGGGTTGGAATGGGGGAAATATCGTGTCTTGCTGGCAACAGTTCACCGTCGTGAAAATTGGGGAGAACCGCTGCATGATATTGCCCAAGCCTTTTTGCGCGTGTTGGATAAATTTCCTGATACAGCGTTGCTTTTACCATTGCACCGTAATCCCACAGTGCGAGAACCGTTGCAAGCACTATTGGGGAATCATCCTCGAATTTTTTTAACCGAACCATTAGATTATGCTCAACTGGTGGGAGCAATTATGCGATCGCACCTTTTGCTGACTGACTCCGGTGGCTTGCAGGAAGAAGCACCCAGCCTGGGAAAACCAGTTTTGGTCTTGAGAGAAACCACAGAAAGACCCGAAGCAGTAAATGCGGGTACAGCTCAACTTGTGGGAACTCAACCAGAGAAAATATTCACGACTACTGAGAAATTGCTATCTGACTTAACTGCTTATGAAACGATGGCAAACGCAATTAATCCCTTTGGGGATGGTCATGCAGCAAAGCGAATTTTGCAAATTGTGCAAAATTACTTTGGGCTTTGCTTATAAAACTCATACGGCTTCAGGTAAAACTTTTGGCAGTTTGTCCACTAATTTAATTAAGACATGAGCTACTGAACAAAAAAACAAGGAGGAGCATGAGCAGAAACACAGCAATAAAGTTGGAAGGAACAACAAGAAAAACAAAATAATCCCTTTAATTGTTGAAGCGTAAGGTATAGTACAAGCCCCGATGGTCAAATCTATTTTGTTGCTCATGCACCTGTTGCTACTCCATCATCTCAACCTACCGCTTCTCCTTGTCCTAGCCAAAATTAGGGGATAGGGTTTATAGTTCTGTTACATACTAAAATTAGTAGAAAAAGCCTATAAATGAAAATAGTTTGTATAGATTTTTAGTGAAGTATCCATCTTTTCAAACTCCTACCTTGTAAGCTTTTTGCACTTTTCTAGTGGTCGAAGGAACATCGTTGGTAACAGTTTTCGCTTCTTCAAAAGCTTCTCGACCTGTAATCAATCTAGAGCGACGACTACGAGTGAGATAATTCCATGCCCACTGAAATACTACTAGTAATTTAGTATCGAACTCGATTAAGAAGTAGATATGAACGACTAACCAAAATATCCAAGCAAGGAAACCTTGGAGTTTGATAAAGCTTAAATCTACAACAGCTAAATTTTTGCCAATCATCGCCAAACTACCTACGTCATTGTAACGAAATTGTGGTAGTGTTTGACCTTGAAGGCGTTTTTTAATGAGTTTAGCTACATACTCTCCTTCTTGTTTGGCTACGGGTGCAACACCAGGTAAGGGTTTTCCATCTTGATGAGAGAAGTTGCCTAAATCTCCGATGACAAAGATGTTTTTATAACCCTTAATCGTCAAGTCTGGTTCTACAATTACACGTCCGGAGCGATCGCACTCTACACCTGTGCGGTTTGCTAAAACTTGCCCCAAAGAGGAACCTTTCACACCTGCTGCCCATAATATAGTTTTTGAGGCAATTTCTTGAACTTGATCACCTTGCTTGAAAGTAACGATATCATTTTCAATATTTGTCACTCTGGTATTAGTTTGGGTATCCACACCCAACTTTTGCAAAGATTGTTTTGCTACTTCTGATAACTGTGGTGCCATATGAGGGAGGATGCGATCGCCACCTTGCAATAATAAAATCTTAGTTTCTGTGGTGTCGATGTTGCGGAAATCTTCGTTGAGAGTTTTGTATGCCAATTCTGAGATCGCACCTGCTAACTCTACACCAGTGGGACCCGCTCCGACAATCACAAAAGTCAACCAAGCACGGCGTAGTTCGGGATCAGTTTCTTTTTCTGCTGCTTCAAATGCCGAAAATATCCGGCGACGTATTTCTATGGCGTCTTCAACAATTTTCAAGCCTGGAGCCAATGGTCTCCAGTTATCGTGACCATAATAAGAATGGTTAGCACCTGTAGCAACAACTAATGTATCGTAGGGTATTGTTCTATCACGCAGAATAACTTCTTTGCTTTCTGGATCAATATCATTTACTTCTCCCAACAACACTTTTGTATTCTTACTTTTTCTGAATACAGCTCGTAATGGTGAAGAGATATCAGCAGGTGATAGCGTACCTGTCGCAACTTGATATAAAAGCGGCTGAAATAAATGAAAGTTACGTTTATCGATGAGAGTAACATTGACATTCGCTTTGGCAAGAGTCTTTGCTGTATACAGTCCACCAAAGCCTCCACCAATGATTACAACGTGATGTAATGCATTATTCTCATGTACAACTACCATAATAACTATTTCCTTTCGTTAAGGGATTGTAAACTTTCTTAACAAAGATCTAGCAAAATTAGAATAAAGGCTGCTGTTTATTTGTGGCATTTGAAGAAATACTAAAAGTAGTCTAAAGTACAGCAATTAAAGCAGAAAGTTGATAAACGCGGGCGTGTAAATCTGAGACAGATCTGACTTTTCATGGGATGTGGAAAAGAGAAAGTGGTTCGCGAATTATGTTCGCGAATCAAGGATTATTGTTTTTTGGAAAAATTGGAACCATAATCTTGCCGTCAACCAAAAATGGAATCATAAGCTTGCCATTACGGCAAGCTTATGATTCCACCGACATTTAACTATACGGTTTAGTTTGCCCCTAGTGACAGCCTCGCTAGTTCTATGCCAGATAGGAGGATGTGCGATCGCTCTTTGCGTGCCCTGCATAGCATTGGCACGGAGTGGGAGCCGGAAAGCTCCCGACTTTTTTAGGACTTACGCAGTAATAACGGAAAAACGTAGACGCGTACCCGAAGGGAACGCTGGCGCAAGAGCGACATGCCGCAGGCTACCGCAATTGACTTAGATTTTTTGATCATAGACATACCAAAATTGCTGTCTTCTATGAATGTAGGAGCCGATCGCATACGCGAAATTGTTCGTTAAAACGCAAAATTTCTCCCGTCATGACCAAGCCCAAATGAAGGCGGTGGATATTCATGAGGGACGTGTTGCCATTAGCATTGCTGATAATGGACCTGGAATGAAGCCAGAAGTAAAAGAGCGGCTCTTTGAACCGTTTTTTACTACCAAACCCGCTGGTGTCGGAACAGGCTTAGGATTATTAATTAGTTATCAAATTGTTGTTGAAAAACATGGTGGTCAACTGCTCTGTTTTAGCGAATTGGGTCAAAGTACTGAATTTGTCATTGAAATTCCAATATGTCACTTCAAGAGCTTCTTGGCAATTAACGACCACCAACACTAATACCAGAATACCCAGGATAATCTCGATAATACGATCTGGTAGTCATATTTTCCAATCCCAGATAACTCAGCGTTTGGGGTCCAGCGACTCCATTTGCAGGCAACCCGAGACTTGCTTGGAAGTTTCTGACTGCTCTTTCTGTAGCCGTATTATAGTATCCAGTCACCCGTACGTTACCTAAAGCTCTCTGAAGTTCTGCCACAGCCTCACCTCTAGAACCTCTTCTGAGAGTGAGGGTACCGCTATTGCCATAATTAGCAGAAGGATACTGAGGATCATATACAGATGGACGGGTGGCAAAAGTCCCTAACCCCAGAGAACTGAGAGTTTCTGAATCAGCAACTCCAGTTGGACGCAAGCCTCTTCTTGCCTGGAAGTTTCTCACTGCTCTTTCTGTCGCTGTATCATAGTATCCAGTTACCCGTACATTACCCAAAACTCTCTGAAGTTGTCTGACAGCCTCGCCTCGAGAAGCTGGTCTGAGAGTTATGTCGTCATAATAAGCAGTAGGATATGGAGTATATTCTACTGGTGGTCTGGTAGCAAAATCCCCCAACCCCAGATAACTAAGAGTTTGCGGTCCAGCCACTCCATCAGCAAGCAAGCCGTTTCTTCCTTGGACATTTCTGACTGCTGTTTCAGTTAACGAACCATAGTATCCAGTTACTGGTACATTACCCAAAACTCTCTGAAGTTGTCTGACAGCCTCACCTCGAGAACCTCTTCTTAAAGTGACGCTACCACCAATGCCATTATCAGCAGTAGATCTTGTTGGAGTCAGGCGATTGCGCGGAGCGCAGTGCCCTAAAGCGCAATCGCCAATACCGCGATCATTCGTATATCCCCCATCGGAACTCGTGTTAATCCAATTGGCAGCAACGTAATTACCTGTAGACAACCGAGCAAATCCATTTCTATATCCTACAACCCGTGGCAACTGTGAGCCATTAGAGTAACATCTCACAGAGCGATAGTAGGTGCTTGGACCTGTACGGACATTCAGACAGTTGCCGTTTGTCCTAACAAAGTACCTACCTGCACCAGAGTAAGCTGCCCATCCTGCTTGGGTTTGAGCTATAATTGCCAACGAGGAACTGATGATAGCGAAAGTTAACTTAGCAGATTTAAAATATTTGTGCCAATTGAATCTCAGCTTAAACTCAGGAAGAGAGAATTCGGTATCTGCAGTTACTTTTGCGTAGCTGCTATCCATGAGAGAATAAGCAAGATATTCCACAATATCCTCCTTGTTGTTAACTTTAATTTATTTCTTATCGTGTAGACTTCACATGGCTAGTTCCGCATTCCGGAAAATAGCAAAGATATTGAGATGGGGATTAAAATCCCCATAGCCCTGACGGGACGCTCTTGCAACGGGTTTCATCCCCATCCATAAATGGAGGGGCTTTCACCCTTTGACTTTCGGTAAGGTTTTTCTTTGCTTTTCCCTAAATTTTGTCTAAGAGGATGTTTGAGAAGTATCAAATATTTTAGTTGATCCCCCCTAGCCCCCCTTTTTAACAGTGAACAGTGAACAGTAAACAGTTATCAGTTAAATACGAGTGGTCGCGGGTCCCCCACCAAGAGCACCTCAGGCGTTGGTGGCGCTTCTTTATCCCCCACCATACGCCTGGCTGACTGATAACTGATAACTGATAACTGATAACTGATTTAAGGGGGATTTAGGGGGAGCATCAATAAATTTTGGTACAATACGACACTTTCCAAACATCCTCTAAAATATATCTTTTTTTTAGTGTTCTCTAAGAAATTTTGACAGGCTCTAGAGCCAAATCAAAAATTAAAAAAAATTTCATTTTTTTTTCAAAAACAAAAATCCCTGCCTATTTTTTGCCCCAAACAGACAGGGAAAAACCATTTATCCAGAGAAATAACAGTGCCGCTAACAGCTTCTAGCCCTTCATTCCTTATGTTCAATGCTGCATTACCATCACGATCATGATGAGTATTACATGATGGGCAATACCATTCACGTACGTCGAGCGTTAACTTATCAAGAACATGACTGCAACATGAACACGTTTTGGAGCTAGGGAAGAACCTACCTATTTCTACTAGTTGACCGTCTTTTTGTTTCAACTTGTAGTCCAGGAAGTTAACAAACATTCCCCAACCCACATCGGATATTGACTAAGCTCGTGCTTTCGGTTCCGTACCAGTTCCTTCACAATTTCTGAGTGAAAGCTTACCTATTAATAAAGTCCCAAAGCACCTTGCGTTTCTGGTCCAGCGATTCCATCCACACGTAAACCATTTCTTAGCTGGTAGTTCCGGACTGCACTTCGCGTCCCCGAACCGTAATATCCAGTAGGTGCGACTCCCAGAATTCTTTGAAGTCTTGCAACAGCCGAACCTTCAGAACCCAAACCTAAAGTGGTAGGACCGCCAACACCAGGACCAGGAGTGTACCCTGTCCCTGGTCTGTTGCTAATCCAATTGGCAGCAACGTAATAACCATTGGATAGCCTAGCAAATCCATTCCTGTATCCTACGACTCGTGGAAGCCGTGAGCCATTACGGTAAGCTGTAACAGGAGCATAATTTGCGCTAGGACCTGTGCGAACAGTGAGATCACTGCCGTTTGTCCTGACATAATAGTTGCTTCCTGGACCGTAGTATGCTGCTGAGGCTGTTTGAGCCTGAGCTAAAATTGCAACCAACGCACCGATGCTCGCAAAAGTTAACCAAGCAGATTTGAAATTTCTGTTCCAGTTAAGTTTCAGTTTAATTTCTGGAAGGCTAAACTCCGTATCTTTAGTTGCCTCTGCGTAGGCACTATCCATGAGAGAATAAGCAAGATATTCCACAGTAAGCTCCTTTATACTGGAAAATTCACCAATATCAAAGGGCAGAAGCCCCCAAATTCTATTTATGCGGATCAAGCCCTTAGGGAAATTTATTTCCCTTCTGGCTTATCCGAAAACCCCGTTGCCGGGAACTCCTAAGAGTAATGTTTGCCTCTCCCAAGGGGAGACGCTCTTGCAACGACTTTGTTTAGATCCGGTACTTTCCGAACGACACTGGTTTATTCCCTGTAACCCTGTTTAATCGGCCAGTTTTAGAGCTTGGAACGCTCAAGCATTGTCCTCGGTAAGAACTTAAACGCTTAATCTAAACGATTAGTCTGGTCAGGTAGCAGTATCCTGCAAGCCCCTAGCTTCTAGCTATGGGCTTTGCTCTCAACTAGAAAACCCTGACGAATGCAGAGTTTTACTTCGTTTTTCTCTGAATTTGGTCTAATGTAACTTAGACTACCCTTAATCGTAAAGGATTTTTACCTAGAACATGATTAAGAAAAAATAATTTTTCAAAAAAAATCCGGATAAACACGATTGCTGTTGAAAATACAAGGGCTGAACTTACGGCGATCGCTTCCAGCGGGGCTTTGCCCCGGAGCGTCTTGACCGGGCTTCCCCCATCGCCGAGGGGGTACTCTGTGTCATTGCATAAAGCGCCGCGCCCTTACGGAAATTACATTTGTAGTATTCGTAAGGGCAGATAGCCAACTTTACTGTTGAAACTGCTTTGAAGTGGAAAAAGTATCAGAACGCACTTGCTGACCATTGCGCCAAACTTCCACCTTGTCAGGGCTAACGAGGTAGGAGAAACTACCATTCTCTGCACGATACTGAGAACTGCCAACACTCCAAGCTGGGACACGTACAGGCTGGTTTGGGTCTTGCTTTAATTGTCCGATGTAAAACAGCTGACCATTTTCCTGACAAACTTTGACCAAGACATTTGCTGTTTCACCTTCAATCACTGTAGTGCCATTGCATTTAGTATCAGTTATTACAGAGCCGCCGACAGCCACTGGAATTGGTTGCGAAGGTGAAACTTGCTGCTGTTTCTCTGCTGGCGAGACTTGGCTGATTGATTGACTTGCAAGGGAAGCCACAGAAGCAGGGCTTGTCATCTGGTGTTGTGGGATTTTTCCTGCAATTAAAGACGGTAATGCAGTCATCGGATCAACGGCAAAACGATGATTTTTACGAACTTCAAAGTGTAGGTGAGGTGCCGTACTATTACCTGTAGACCCCATGGAAGAAATAACTTGACCTTGGCTCACCTGTTGACCCTGTTTCACCAACAAGCGACTATTATGACCGTAAACTGTGATACTGCCATCGGTATGCTTAATAACTACGACATTGCCTAATCCCCATTCGTTCCAACCTGCTTTGACTACTGTACCGGATGCGGCAGCAATAATAGGAGTCCCAGATGCTCCTGCGATATCAATTCCTTCATGTTGATATCTGCGAAAACCTTGAGAAAGCATCCCTTGAGTGGGCCAAATCAAGTTAGAAGGAAGAGATTTTTGTGGAGTATTGGACTTTTGTGCTGTCTGAGTCAAAACCTGCGTACTTGTACTTATCACAGCAGTTAAAGACGTTAACCCTATTAAGCCATACGTACATATTTGAGAAACAGTAACTTTTTTCATCAGTTAAAGCCCATTAGAAAAATGGTTTAGGATGTCTTTGGTTATTTGCTGTTACAGTGTTAAGCCTGGAATATCAGGAGTGTCATCTGGATAAATTCGCAACTATGCCTACTATTGGATAACGAAGAGGAAATTTTCTGTAAAAGTACCAGAAGACTGAAATCGCTTGCACTCTCGTAACAGTTTCAGTTCTTGTGCCTTTTGTCAATCAGTTAATGTACTTAAATAGCTCTAGATATCATGGTGTGCTCAAAGCACTACAAAAGTCTCTCCCCAAGCTCGATTTCTCGCCTTTTCCCACTCCCCATTTGACAACAGTGTAGTTTTCTTAACCTGTCACCAGTAAACTCTAATACGCTTCTTTTTTTGAAGAGAATCCTTAGTTAATTTGTTTGAAAAATGATTTCATCAAAAGTTTATAATCTTTTGTCAAAAGTCTACAAAGATTTTACAAAGATTTTGATTATTACTTATAAAGTAAGGGTAATAGACTGTTTACATAGCTATTAAGGCGAACTCGTTAAAATGTAAATCATTTTTGTACATCATGTTTACAATAACAGACTCTAAAAACTGGCTCCAAGAAAGCCGTTATAGTAGTCGGGGAAGTGTGTATTTATTCGCTCCGATGGTCAACTTCAATGTTATGGCTGAAGTTGGCGATACTCCACCCTGATGTACTTGTCATGAGTTGGGAATAATACGAGAAATTCAATAATTATATCTTGATGAAAGTAAGGAAATTTCACTTCTCGATTGGAATAGGTGAAAGAGATATAATTTATTGAAATAACTGTTGGCACAACTTCATAAAATAGGCAGTTAAACCATCTGCTCATCGATAGTTATATTTTGCTCGATGACGTGGCGGAGTCATGGTATTTAGTTGTGAATCAGTTCCGAAGATGGAAGTAGTATCTCGGATTTCCAACAAATGTGAATTTTCAATCTTGAATATTGAATACTAACCACAATATTTGCTTGTGAGCAAATCAATATGGCTCAGATAAAGTTAAATCTCCTTTAACTTTGCCTTGCAAAGGGGGAAAATGTAGCCCCTTTGAAAAGTGTGTTAGGGAATTTTTAAAGATTAATATCACTAACTGAACCGTATTGGTGAGCAATAGCATATTGTTGCGAACAAGACATCTGTTGTACAGCTAAAATTAGCAATTAAATAACATCTGCATTGAATATTTCCTCTGATTAGATCTATTTCCTAATTTGAGAAAATATGCATGATCCATCTGATTTTGTGTTATGAATCTGCTATAAAAAATACAGATTTATAAATTTAGCTGGCACGAGCAGAATGCCGAAAGTTTTTGTAAATCTTTCAGACAAGTATTGCTCTATATAGCTATGAATAACCAACTTTTGTTTCCGAAATAAAGGGAATTTCTGAATTTTTATGGACTAATTTCTTAAGAGCTATGTTGCTGTGGCTGTTTTTACATGAGTCATCATAAACCGGAACATAAAGGAACTTGTGAGGTCTACATAATCTTATGACTGAATTCCATAAAGCCATATGGAATCTATTTACTAGAATGGTGTAGAAAATGTTAAGAAATTATTATAAATGAGGATGGTTAATTATTACTTAAACTTCAATACTACTGCTAAAAAAAGCACAAAATATCTTAAGTAAAAACAGTAGGAAAGAACCTAATGACTAAAGAAATAACAAAAGCTTATGATAAGAAACCCCATCTTCGCTACTTAGATGGGTTACGTGGAATTGCAGCTCTATATGTGGTACTTGTTCACATTGAACCATCGATAGGAGAGCAAGTACCTGCATTGTTGGAATTATTTACGAAAACACTGAAATATGGTCGCATTAGTGTTGTCATTTTCATTGTACTTTCTGGCTATGTTTTGATGTTGCCGGTAGTCCGTAGCGGTTATGTTTCAGGAGGTTTACTTGGTTACATTAAGCGGCGATCGCGACGAATTTTGCCCCCTTTTTATGCTGCTCTTTTTTTCTGCCTGTTTCTAGCGGCAATAATATTTGCACTAGAGCAATTTACCAGTTTCCAGTGGGATAAAGTTGCAGGCGCAGGTCCATTTTCTCCAAAATTTTCCTTGATTGATGTCTTGTGTCACCTGCTACTCATTCACAATCTCAGCCCTCAGACATATATGTCTATTAATCCACCAATGTGGACTGTTGCAACGGAGTGGCAGTTATACTTTTTTCTTCCATTGTTATTGCTACCTATTTGGCGGCGTTTCGGACTGGCTTCAGTTGTCATCGCTGCATTTTTAATTGGAATAGCACCCTTGTATCTCCTGAATGGATTGTTTGAAACAGCTAGTCCTTGGTTTCTCGGCTTATTTGCCTTAGGGATGGCAGCAGCAGATATTGGATTCTCTGAAAAACGCAATCTTATCGCAATGAGGAAATCGTTACCGTGGCGTGCGCTTGCCATTGCATTTACTTGTGTTGGTTTTTTAACAGAATGGCGAAAACTGGGATTAGATATATGGATTAATGAAAGTTTTTTTGGTCTTGCAGCTGCTTGTCTATTTATTGACAGCACTGAGTCTGTAATTAATGGTAAAAAGCCACGATTTATTGTGCGCCTATTTGAGCATCCTTGGGCGATCGCACTTGGAACATTTTCTTACAGTCTGTATCTGATTCACGGACCAGTGTTAGTCCTCGTGCGTTACTTCCTTTTTAGCCTGCGATTGTCTCCAGCGATGTTTGCGGTGATGTCTTACGTGGCGGGTGTGACAATTTCTGTACTAGTTGCCTATCTGTTTTACTTAGTTTTTGAGCGACCATTCATGTCGGGTTTCTTAAAAGCGCGCAAAGTCAAAGACCCTGTAATGTAACAGAAAACAAGGTATAACCTAACTTTTTATGACAAATTTTAATACTTAGAGTTTATTTGCTGCACGGTTGATCTGGTATTTTGTTGTCAGACTATTCACCTTCATCTTCATCCCATAACCCCTATTCCTTAGGTGAACAAAGGAAAAGGGAAACTCGTGAACAGGTATCTACCATTAGGAGGTTGTATTGTGGTCAATTCCGAGGTGCAGAAAAATACTTCCGAAGCGCGATTGCCTGTCCTCGGCTTGCTAGATTTTTGTAAAGGTTTGGCAATTGTTTGGATAGTTCTGATTCATTGGAGACCAGAATGGTTTGGTTGGCAAGGGGTTCATGTCTTTATTGTGTTAAGTGGATTTGGACTCACCTATTCCTCTCTCAAAAGAGATTCAGACATCTCGTGGAAGAAATGGTATGTGAAGCGGTTCAGAAAAGTTCTACCCCCATATTGGATGGTTTGCCTTTGGGGATACCTGATCCTGGCTTGTGTTTACCTGTTTGAAGGTCGCAATCTGCTTCAGGCACTTTCATTACCCTTGGATGTCTTACTCAAGAATGCCCTACTCCTTGACTTGACTTTGTTGAACCCCACTGTCGAAGTTGAGCCTAATGGGTCATTGTGGTTTATTCCTTTCATTGTTAGTTTTTACCTAGCCTTTCCCTGGTTGTATCAGCTGATCGCTAAACACAAAACCGTGAGAGTTGTGCTGTTTGCCCTTTTGGTGGCAATCATAGTTGAGTTTGTCTATAGAGGTATTGCACTTTACTGGTTAGATGGTCGTCCTATCGGATACGCACATTATTCCAAACTGTTTCCAGTGCTAGGTGTACCACTCGATAAACTTCCAACCGAGTTTCGATTCCAGCACGAATATGCCTTTAACTTTTTTCCATCAAGACTCGGTGAGTTTGCGATTGGTATGGTAGCAGCTGTTGCTCTGGTGCGAAACTCTTCCATCTTTCATAAAGTACTCTTAAATCCTTGGATGGGTGTTGTGGGATTCCTCATCTGGCTAGCTGGTAATGCCTTGATATATCAAGGCTTTTGGGGGTGGGTTTTTGCTGATTTTGTAATTGCCGTGGGTATTATTATGTGGTTTGTCAACCTTGGTTCACTTCTCCAGAAAAAGTTGCCTGCCTTTTTTTCCAAAATGAGTCAGTTAGGTGTCTGGTCTTATTACATTTTTTTGACTCACTATCTCTTAGTTTTTATCACCCAAAAGATGGATGACATCTTGACACCTTTGTTCAACAATTCACCGATTGGGATTAAAGTTTTGCGGGTTTCTCTTTTCGGAGCCATCATAGTCGGAACCTGGATAACTTCCAGAATACTACAACGGTTTGATCGCTCTCAATTTTCAGATTTGATGATTCAACAAACTTTTGCAAAAGTTTTGAGGTGATGTGTTTGATAACAAATTATTTCTCTTGCTAGCAAATTGATGTCGTTAAGGTATTAAATAGGTGTTTTTTTTAGCTAATGTCTTTTACGTACTTACGTGGTTCAAGGATAGTTGAAGTCATTTTATAAACTAATCCTTCCGTTTTACTTGGCAGACATCACCAGAGTAAAATTTATTTTTTCCGAAAAACAAATAATGTGTTATGAATAAAGCTTTAAAGTCCGATGATTTACGAATGAATAGGATGGAGCTTATGTCTGTTCAGTCTGATATTCAACCAATTGTTCTTGTCTGTGCTGCAGATAATAACTATGCAATGCCACTTGCTGTTACAGTTTCTTCAGCAGTTGCAAACCTGAGCAAAAATCGCAAAATAGCCTTATTCGTTCTAGATGGGGGAATTAGCGAGTTTAATAAAGGTAAGATTACAAAATCGCTTAACCCAGAACAAATTAGTGTTTCCTGGGTCAAACCAGATAACGCACTCTTTGACAATCTTGTATTAACTAGACATCTAACAGTTACTTGCTATTATCGACTTCTCATTACTGAATTTGTACCGAAAGAATTTGATAAGGCAATTTATCTAGATACCGATATGGTAGTGACAGGAGATTTAGCAGAGTTATGGGACATTGACATTGAAGATAATTATGTATTAGCAGTTCAGGATGACGTAGAGTTAAATATAGGGATGTCCGAGGGTTTAAGAAACTATAAAGAGCTAGGTATTTCTCCAGATGAGAAATACTTTAATTCCGGGCTTTTAGTCATTAATATGAAAAAATGGCGAGATGAGAATATAGGTCAAAAAGTCATCGAATATGTAAAACAAAATAGAGAATATGTGCGTAACGATCAGGATGGTCTCAACGCAGTGCTTGCAGGGAAATGGGGAGAGCTTCACCCGAAATGGAATATAATGCCAAAAATCTATGAGTATAAATCATGGCAAGATAGTCCCTTAGCACCAGAAGTCTATAATGAACTGCTTCAGAATCCTTGCGTTATTCACTATACGAATTCTCCTAAACCCTGGTATGCAGGATTGAAAGAGGAATGTAAACACCCTAAAAAACATTTGTTCTTTCAATATCTTGACATCACAGCTTGGTCAGGATGGCGGGATACTTACTGGAGACGGCTTTGGAGAAAATTTATGAAAGTCACTTCACTAACTACAGCCAAGCTTTAACAGTTACCAGTTATCAGTTACCAGTTACCAGTTATCAGTTTTATCGTTGGGGGAAACACCACACCAAGAGCACCGAAAGCGTTGGTGCGCTGTAACACCACACCATACGCACTGCGGCTGGTACTGTTCACTGTTCACTGATTTAAAAAGGTCGCGTAAATAGATTTTCTGTCGTGTGGTTTCGTGTGTTCTGAATTGAACTGAAGCGGAGGATGATTTGAATACAAAAGTTTTGCAGCGAGAGTGGTTTTCCAATATCAAAGCAGACATATTGTCAGGTACGTTAGTCGCGTTAGCACTCATTCCGGAAGCGATCGCCTTTTCTATCATTGCAGGTGTTGATCCGAAAGTTGGGCTGTACGCTTCTTTCTCTATCGCTGTGATCACAGCCTTTGTAGGTGGACGACCGGCTTTAATCTCAGCTGCTACGGGTGCAATGGCGCTGTTGATGATCACATTAGTTAAACAACACGGACTGGAATATCTATTTGCAGCGACGGTTTTAACTGGTATCTTCCAAGTTATCTTTGGCTGGCTCAAGTTTGATCAAAAGATGAAGTATGTCCCGCGCGCCGTGATGATTGGCTTTGTCAACGCCCTGGCAATTCTCATCTTCATGGCGCAGTTACCTCAGCTTGTAAACGTTCCCTGGCAAGTGTATCCAATGCTTGCGGCAGCTCTTGCCATCATTTATATATTGCCTCGCTTTACCAAAGCCGTACCATCGCCATTGGTTGCCATTGTTGTACTGACAGCTATTTCCATCATCGGTGGTATCGATGTTCCGACTGTAGGTGACATGGGTGAGTTGCCTACAACCCCGCCCTTTTTCAGAATTCCGCAAGTCCCCCTGAACTTAGAGACACTCCAGATTATCTTTCCCTACGCAATCACTTTGTCTATTGTAGGTTTGCTGGAATCATTGCTGACAGCATCACTCGTTGACGAACTCACGGATACTCCTAGTGATAAGAATAGAGAAGCTCGAGGTCAGGGAATTGCCAATATCGTCACGGGATTCTTTGGCGGAATGGCGGGTTGTGCCATGATTGGTCAGTCGGTGATTAATGTTAACTCTGGTGGACGCACCCGTCTTTCAACCTTGTGCGCGGGAGTTCTTTTACTGTTTTTTATCCTAGCATTGGGCAACTGGGTGAAGCAAATCCCAATGGCATCCCTGGTGGCGGTGATGATTATGGTTTCCATCGGCACTTTTAGTTGGGCTTCACTGAAGTCTTTACACTTAGTGCCGAGAAGTGAAACTGCTGTGATGGTGACAACGGTTTTCGTCACTGTATTTAGTCACAACTTAGCACTGGGAGTTGTGGTTGGTATAGTTCTCAGCACAGTCTTCTTTTCACGCAAAATTGCGAAAGTTGTCTTTATTGACTCAGTTCTTAGTGCCGATAGGACTTACCGCATCTATAGCATTGCCGGGCAATTGTTCTTTTTATCAATAGACGACTTTCTGGCGGCGTTTGATTTTCAGGAAGACTTGGAACGGGTCAAGATTGATTTAACCCATGCCCACATTTGGGATCAAGCAGCAGTTGCAGCGATCGATAAAGTCGTGATTAAGTTTCGCCGCCACGGTGCAGAGGTAAACCTGGTGGGACTCAATGAAGCTAGTGCCACTTTGCTAAATAAACTGGGGGTTCACAACAAATCAGAAGCTTTGGACAAGTTAGCTAGTCACTAACTGAGTCAAACAACGCACCGCTGATACAAATGATACAAATCAGTTGGTGCGTGATAGCAAAGTCGTAACTGGAATATCTATTTGCAGCGACCGTTTTAACTCAATAGCGTTCAGTTATAGCGGTTTTCAGCTAAAGTGGGCATTGCTCAGCAATATCTCAAATGTGCACCACATGGGCTTTTATCGGCAATGCCCACCCGAAGATTTGTGGTCTAATTATAAGAATAAGCGCTGTAAGGATTTTTTGTGATAGCGAATCGCGCCGGGCGCGGGCAGGGAGTGCGATCGCATCTTTAACGCAGCAATACATTGACATTGCACGTATAAAAATTATATAAAACTTGCGTAAGAAAAAATACACAGATAACAGACGGCTGGGGTAACTACTGCTTCTAGGGAGGAATGCAATGTTTGCCATGAGTACTCGTTGGGGCTGGATCTTAGGTATCACGATGGGTGGCGCGTATATTTGGAGTGCAAATTGTGCCCTGGCTCAAATCGCCCCAGATAGCACTCTTCCAAATAATTCCATCGTCAATATAAATGGGAACACCTTCAACATCACAGGCGGAACTCAAGCAGGCGGTAATCTGTTCCACAGTTTCCAGCAGTTCTCTGTTTCCACTGGTAACACAGCTTTCTTTAACAATACGGTTGACATTCAAAACATCATTAGTCGCGTAACAGGTGGGTCAGTTGGCGCTGTTGCGGGAGATATTACGCTCAATGCCACAGGGGAAATAAAAGTTGTAGGCACCAGTGGTGCTTTGAACGTTGTGGCACCAACAAGTGTAGGAAAAGCCGGAGAAATCCGTATTACCACTGCTGAACTCTCTCTGACAAATGGCGCTCAACTAGACGCCAGTACTTTTGGACGAGGAGATGCAGGCAAGTTGATTATCGATGCCCGCTCGCGCCTCTCCTTAGATGGAGATAATACTGCCATCTTCAGCAATGTGACAGAAACGGGTATAGGAAAAGGCGGTGAAATCCGTATTACCACTGCTGAACTCTCTCTGACAAATGGCGCTCAATTAGAAGTCAGCACCTTAGGCAAGGGAGATGCAGGTAATGTGGTAATTGTTGCGACGCAGCCTATCATCGTTGCAGGCACAGGGGACAATGCACGCTCCAGCGCTATTTTCTCCACCACAGGTGACAACCCCACTATTCCTGGAACTGGACGCACGATTGTTGGCACTGGCAAAGGCGGTAATATCACGATTACTGCGCCAGCATTGAAGGTCAGTGAGGGTGCTGTGATTGATGCTCGAACCTTTAATGATCAGCGTGGCGGCGACATCAACCTCACCCTCGGCACATTACAACTGCTTAATGGTGGACAAATCTTCACAACCAGCGAAAGCAGTGGGTCTGCTGGTACGGTCACCATCAACGCCAATCAAGGAGTTACAATCGCGGGCAATGATGTTACTTACTCCAGTCGCCTAAGCCAGTTTCCTAACCGCATTGTTCAAATTTCACCGAATAGCAGTCTCTCGGTTCGCTCTAGCGCAACGGGTCCGGCTGGTAATATCATCCTGAATACGCCTCGCCTGACGCTCGACAACCAAGGCACGATTAATGCTCAGTCCAACGCAGTCGATGGCGGCAACATTACCCTCAACTCGGATCTACTCCTGCTGCGTCGCAATAGTTCAATCTCTGCCAGTCCGGGTCTTGCTCAAGGTGCAGGCAATGGCGGCAACATTACGATTAATGCTCCCAATGGATTCATTGTTGCCGTTCCTAATGAAAACAGTGACATCACCGCGAATGCATTCAGTGGCGGAGGTGGTCAAATCGAGATTAACACATCTGGTCTGTTTGGAATCGAGCCTAGCTTTAAGTTCACGCCAAACAATGACATCACTGCTTTTTCTCAAAGTGGAATCAGTGGCGAGATAACAATTAATAGACCAGATGTAGACCAGAGTTTGGGATTGGTGGAACTGCCCATAGTGTTAGCAGATACATCAGAGCTAATAGGAGAGACTAGCTGTGCTGGCATTGCTAGCACAGATGCTGACACAGAAAAAAGCAAATTTACTATCACCGGACGCGGCGGTTTACCTCCCAACCCTTACGACTTTCTTAGCAGTGATGTGATTTGGACAGATAATCGCATACCAACTATCACTACACAACAGCAAGCTTCTGAGAAACCTGCTGCAAAACCACCGTCTAAAGCTGATGCTATGAAGATTGTGCCTGCTACGGGATGGGTGTTCGACGGCAAGGGGCAAGTTACCCTCATTTCCCATACTTCCAATGGCAATAATTTGGGTTCTACTCCTGCTAGTTGTTTGCAACAGTGAGGGGGAAAGGGCGCAGCTTCGCTGATCGCACAACGTTATTTAAAACCTCACAAGAATCATGCCTTGAATTTTTTGGGCGCTCAGGATGCCATACGTGTCAACTTAAGGTGAAAAGCAGTATAGAACAAGCTTTTAGAGATTGCCTCGTTCCCAGCCTCTGGCTGGGGATGCCTATTGGGAGGCTCTGCCTTGCTTAAGAGCGGCAAAGCCGCTTCAAGGGCATTTCCAGGTGGAACCTGGAAACGAGATTTTAGAAGGGTTTTAGCTTAAGTTGACACCAATGGCAGGATGCCTACCCCACAAGAATCATCCCTGGATTCAGCAACGCCAAATTTATTTAGGCTGGTAATTGTTCAATCTCGTCAGCAGTGTGAGTTGCTACTGACTCACTTACTTGCGTTTCCTGCTGTGGCGGTTGCTCTTCTTCCTCAGGCAAGCCATAAATTGACCGATACAGCTTCACGTACTGCTTGGCAGATTGATACCAACTGAAGTCTTGACTCATACCACGTTGCTGTACTGCCTGCCAGTAATCTTTGTAACGGAAACCTTCCCAAGCCCGGATCATACAGGTAAACAGATCCAGTGGTTCATAACGGTCAAAGCAATAACCAGTGCCTGCATGGTTTGTTGGATCATGGTGGGATACGGTGTCAACTAATCCCCCAGTGCGGCGGACAATTGGCACGGAACCGTAGCGCAAAGCCATCATTTGGCTGATACCGCAAGGTTCAAAACGGCTAGGCATAAGGAACGCATCGGTACCTGCGTAGATGCGGCGAGCTAGAGCATCGTTATATAGTAGGTAAGTTGCCATGCGTCCAGGATAGCGCGATGCCAATTGCCACATTTGGCTTTCGTAGTAGCGATCGCCTGTCCCCAACAGCACAAACTGTGCATCTGTATACGCCATAAAGCGATCCAGAATATTCAACACCAAATCAATGCCTTTTTGTTCCACCAACCGCGTCACCATACCAATAAAAAAGGCATTGGAGTTCACTTCTAACCCGACTTCTTCTTGCAAAGCAATTTTGTTAGCTTTGCGTTTGTCCAAACTATCAGCCGTGAAGGTTTGGGCAATGTATTTGTCGGTGGTTGGGTCGTAAACTTCTGTATCGATGCCATTGATAATACCCGACAACTTGCCGCTGATGAAAGACAATAAACCTTCTAAAGTTTCACCATAAGCAGCTGTCTTGATTTGCTCGGCATAAGTTGGGGAAACTGTATTCACCTTGTTGGCAAACTGCACCGCAGCTGCCATCGTGTTGTGTCCTTGCATATACCAAGGACACCAAGTAATTTTCTCTAAGTACCAGCGCCACGGACCTTGATATGCCAAGTTGTGTATCGTAAAAACACTGGTGATATCAGGAGATTGATGCATCCATACAGGAATCATTCCTGTGTGCCAATCGTGACAGTGGACAATTTCCGGCTTCCAATAATTCCAGCAAAACTCAGCTGCTCCGTTGGCGAATAATGTAAACCGCCACTCTTCATCTTCTCCTGAGTAAATTCGACGAGGCGAAAAAGCCGGATGTCCAAATAAGTACAAGGGAACATCAGTACCAGGCAGAACGCTTTCGTAAACTGCAAAGTCTTGGAACATGGCATATCCCCTCCATACTGGTTCTTTGGGAATTTCCATTTTGTCTGGTAGGAAGCCGTAGTAAGGCAAGAATATCCGCACATCATGCCCCATGTTTCTCAAGATTTTGGGTAGTGCTCCGACAACATCACCCATTCCACCAACTTTCGCAACGGGAGCTGCTTCTGCTGCAACAAATAAAATCCGCATGATAGTCTGTGTGTCCCTCGATTCTGCCTAGGTTAGAAGTCTACTAACAGAAAAGACGCGAATTGCATCTTTTCACATTCTGTGCCACAGAAATCAGTAGACGGCTTGCAATAATCCAAGTCTTTGTAACATTTAAAACCACAGAACAACACAGATAAAGCATCTGTGTTTATCTGTGTTTATCTGTGGTTTCATTTAAAAGAAACCGAATGATTGCAAGAGATCTCATTCTTATCTAATCACATCTGTTTGCAGAACAGCTCAGGAACCCCGTTGAATCTGGGTGAAGATTTCATCCAAAATTTCCTGCGCTCCTTGTTTCCGCAAGATTTGTGCTAGTTCTTTGCCTAGCTGTTCAGCATCTTGAGCCGCACCAGTGACTGTGTCTTTGGCAAGCTTTTGACCATCCACGCTTGCAACTATGCCCGTTAAAGTTAAATTATCACCTTTCATTTCAGTATTTACACCTATGGGAACTTGACAACCTCCCTCTAGCTCACGTAAAAAGGAGCGCTCAGCAAGACAGCGATCGCGTGTTTCGGGATGTTCAATCGCTTTGAGGAGTGATAGCAGTTCGGCATCATCAGCACGGCATTCAATCCCTAAAGCTCCTTGCCCAACAGCATGGAGGGAAATTTCTTTTGGTAAGATTTGGTGGACGCGATCGCCCATTCCCAATCGCTCCAAACCAGCAACAGCCAAAATCAGCGCATCGTACTCACCTGCATCCAGCTTTGACATACGGGTGTTTAAATTTCCCCGCACATCTTTAAATTGTAGGTGTGGGAAATGATGCCGCAACTGTGCTAAGCGTCGTAGGGAAGACGTACCGATGACAGCGCCTTCTGAAAGTGTATCAATTTGTTTCCCTTTGTGTTTTTCATGCAACACTAAAGCATCAGCTGGGTTTTCCCGTTCTGTAATTGCTGCGAGGACTAACCCTTCTGGTAAGCGAGTCGGCAAATCCTTGAGGGAGTGAACGGCAAAATCAATCTCCTGATTCAGCATCCCCACTTCGAGTTCTTTAGTGAATAATCCCTTATCGCCAATCTTGGCTAAGGCAACATCGAGGATTTTGTCGCCCTGGGTGGACATGGTGTGGACTTCAAAAGACATCTCTGGAAAGCTTTTCTGGAGTTGTTCTTGTACCCAGTAAGTTTGAACGAGAGCCAGTTGACTTTTGCGAGAACCTATGCGAATTGTGCGAGCAGGACTGGAAATAACTGATGTCATAAAGAAATATGTCAAGCCAAGAGATAAATTCACTTTATCTAGACTACCGCAGTGGGTGACTTATCAGCTTTGTGTCCAATTTGAGTTCAAGATTATTCTTAGTTCTCTTTACATATCTTCACTAAATTTCGTGAACTTCAGTAGTAAGTAGCAATTCAAATTAAAAGTCAAAATTAAAAAGTTACAAAATATTTCTTTTGTTTGACTTTTGACTTTCTGAAGTAGTTTTACAAGGATCATATTAGGCAGATATTTTTGCGGAATAGGGAGTGGTTGAAGGGTAGTACAACTTATACACTATAAAAAGTTTGAGGCTAGTAGACTGTCGCATAAAAGTTCAACAGGGATGGCTAGATTCTTTGAGCCTTTTGCAAAGGCAATACATAGAAAAAATGAATCCCTTAAACTAAAATTGACAGACTACTAGTTGCAGCATGGGATGATTGTAGGTACCGCAGTTTCAATTGCGAGGGAGCGATCGCATGAGAAATAATGAAAAGATGCGTCCTTTTGAAAGCAGGCATGACACGGAGATAAAAAAGTGCAAATCATTAAGCGCAATGTCGAGTTGAGAGTAGATGACAGTTTGATGCGTGTCTATGTAGCGGCTCCCAAAACAGCAGGACTTTACCCAGGTATTGTGTTCTATAGTGATATTTATCAGTTAGGTGGTCCCATGATTCGTCTGGCTAACTACTTAGCAGGATATGGCTATGTAGTGGCAGCCCCAGAAATTTTTCATCGCATTGAGCCAATTGGTTTAGTTATTGAACCAGACGATCTAGGTCGGATGCGGGGCAATGACGATGCTCGTCGAACTGCGATCGCTGATTATGATGCCGATTGCCGTGCTGTGATTGAATTTCTCAAAGCAGAAAGTTCGGTTTCTCCAGGTCAAATAGGCACTCTAGGCTTTTGTATTGGTGGGCACTTAGCTTTCCGTGCAGCATTCATGAGCGAAATTAAGGCTTCCGTGTGCTGCTACCCGACTGGCATTCCCAGTGGCAAGTTGGGGCAGGGGGTAGCTGATACAATCCATCGGGTGAGTGAAATCAAAGGCGAGATGCTAATAGTGTTCGGTACACTCGACCCTCACATCCCAGACTCGGATCGGCAAACCATAATTACAGCTCTCTCGAATGCTAATATACCTCACAAAGTTCTCTTTTATGAAGCAGAACATACTTTTATGCGTGACGATGGTTATCGCTACGATTCTGCTGCTACGACCTCTGCTTGGGCTGAAATAAAAGCTTTCTTGGAACGTATATTTGCAAACTGAAGAAATATAGTTCTGGAAAGATAAAATCTGCTTTTATGCCTACACCTACAAAGTAGAGAGGTGTAGGAGTATCACGTCAAAGCATTTGCCAAGCAATTGAGCTGAGCAAACAGCCCCTTTAGGAACTACCTCTTTAAGGAATCACACATAATTTCAGCGAGCTAGTTTACCTGGAAGCTTAAATGATTGACACTTAATACAATACATAATACATATCAATCACTGGCTAAATGCCTATCAGGTAGAAGGAATCATTGTATGGGCTTGAGCAATGGAAGTAAAATTCCAGAGGTTCTTGAAAAATATGAAGCACAACTGTTGGCAGAGTGGATTCAAGCGCTAGTGGCTAACAATGCCAGCAAAGGTTTGATCAAAGAAACACAGTTGCGGGAGGAGTGTCAGGAATTCCTAAGTTTGCTGAGGACATCTGTCCATAACGGCAACTTAACTAACGTGCAATCCTCCGAGTGGCGTTCTGTGCGAGAAATGCTCACCAGTGTTTCTCGTACTCGTTCGCAAAAAGGCTTTACACCGTCGGAAACTGCCACATTTATCTTATCGTTTAAGCAACCGCTATTTGCTCGGTTGCGCGAGGAACTCGCTGGTGATGCAAACGCCTTACTGGACGATACCTGGTTAGCGACCACTCTCATAGACCAGCTGGGACTGTTGACGATTGAAGCTTATCAAAAGTCGCGTGAAGAAGTCATCATTCGCCAGCAAGAAGAGTTGATGGAACTTTCAACACCCGTTGTTAAGCTGTGGGATGGTATCTTAGCTCTGCCAATTATTGGCACTTTAGACAGTAGCCGCACCCAGGTGATGATGGAGTCTTTGTTGCAAAAAATTGTGGAGACGGGTTCAGAAGTCGCCATCATCGACATCACCGGAGTGCCAACAGTAGATACACTCACAGCTCAGCACTTACTCAAGACAGTCACCGCAGCTCGGTTAATGGGTGCAGATTGCATTATCAGTGGAATTCGCCCCCAAATTGCTCAAACAATTGTTTACCTAGGCGTGGATCTGGCAGACATAATCACAAAGGCATCAATAGCCGATGCTTTTCTGCTGGCTCTAAAACGCGTTGGGCTGACAATCAACCGTCCCCAACCCAAGTAAGGAGTCAGGAGTTTTTTATGGAACGCATTCCCATACTTCAGATGGGCGAATTCCTTATAGTAAGCATTCAAGTTGATATGCACGATCGCCTGGCGATGGCTTTGCAAGATGACTTGACAAATCGCATCACCGAGACACAAGCTCATGGGGTACTGATTGATATTTCGTGTTTAGAAATTGTGGATTCCTTTATTGGCAGAATTCTGGGGAACATTGCTAAGATGTCACAGATTCTTGATGCTCAAACGGTTGTGGTCGGAATGCAACCAGCAGTTGCGATCACCTTAGTAGAGCTAGGACTTTCTTTAACAGGTATTCGCACCGCGTTAAACGTTGAGAAGGGCATGGCACTTCTGCGAGCATCGCTGAAGGCGACTGCTGGAGGAAATGCAGATGGATACACCCGGGTATGAAACCATGAGTATCCAGTCCTCACAAGACGTGGTTTTGGTGCGGCAGGCGGTGCGCCAGTTTGCCGTCAAACTAGGGTTTAGTTTGGTAGAGCAGACCAAAATTGTCACAGCAGCCAGCGAGATCGCCCGTAATACTTTAGACTACGGAGGTGGTGGTACTGTGAAACTCCAAGCACTCCAGGAAGGGATGCGTCGGGGGCTGCGGCTCATTTTTGAAGACTCCGGACCAGGGATTCCAGATATTGACTTGGCACTCAAAGATGGTTACACCACAGGTGGTGGGTTGGGCATGGGGCTAAGCGGTGCAAAGCGACTGGTGAATGAATTTAATATCGTTTCTCATGTAGGTGAGGGCACCTGCGTCACAATTACAAAGTGGAAGTAAGTATATTAATAATTATGAGAATTTATGAGAGAAACCCTCGCCCTACCAATTTTAGAGCAAAGTCAGGCAGGTGAAGCACGACGCAGCGCCATCGCCCTAGCGAGTCATCTCGGTTTCAACGAAACTGAGCGGGGAAAGGTCGCCATTGTGGTGACTGAGATTGCAAATAACCTGGTGCGACACGCTAGGGATGGGCTACTGCTGCTACAGCCAATTGAAAAGTACAACATTCACGGTCTACAAATCCTGGCGTTGGACACTGGACCAGGCATAGGCAATATCAGCGAGTCTATGCATGATGGGTTTTCGACAGCCGGAGGTCCCGGAAATGGCTTAGGAGCTATTAGCCGTCTTTCTGGTTTTGTGGATATTTATTCGATGCCGAATACAGGGACAGCCATCCTTAGTCAGCTTTGGGCTAGCCCCTTAAGCGCAAGTCAACCCACAGACAATCTGGAGTTGGGAGTCGTGTGTCTGCCAAAAACGGGAGAGGAGGTTTGCGGCGATTCCTGGGCATACGAAATCAGTCAAGAGCGCAGTTTGCTGTTAGTTGCCGATGGATTAGGTCACGGACCACAAGCCGCTCAAGCCTCAACAGAAGCTGTGAGAGTTTTTCACGAAAATGTCAACCGTAATCCTCAAGAAATTGTGGCATTAATTCATCAAGCGTTGCGGAGTACACGGGGAGCAGCGCTGGCGATCGCCCAAATTAACTTTGAAGACCAATCTGTTCGCTTCGCTGGGGTCGGCAATATTGCTGGTACCATCATTTCAGATGCAGGACACCAAAACCTGGTTTCCTATAATGGAACAGTCGGGCATGAAGTCCGCAAAATTCAAGAGTTTACTTACCAATGGCATCCAGGGGCAATCTTGCTGTTACATTCCGATGGCTTGGGAACTCAATGGCGATTAGAGCGCTATCCTGGTCTCATGTACAAACATCCCAGCTTGATTGCAGGCGTTTTATATCGAGATTTTAAGCGAGTCCGCGATGATGTCACTGTGCTGGTTGCCCGTGAAAATGTATCGCCATGAGTACAACTATCCTCACTTTAGAAATTCGCTACGAGCAAGATGTGGTGCTGACTCGTCAAATGGCACGCCAGATTGCCCAAGCTTTGGGATTTGATGCCCAAGACCAAGCACGCCTTGCCACAGCTGTCTCAGAAATCGCTCGGAATGCTTTTATCTATGCTAGGGGCGGAACCGTTGAATTTTCGGTCGATGACGAATCCCCGCAGAACCTTTGGATTAGCATTCGCGATCAAGGTCCGGGTATTCCTAACTTGCAGGCGATTTTGGATGGGCGATACACTTCCACAACTGGGATGGGGTTGGGGATTATCGGCACTCGTCGGCTGATGGATCAGTTTCAAATTGAGTCGGTTGCAAACCAGGGAACTACAGTATTGATGGGGAAAACCCTGCCAAAGCGATCGCCTCAGCTGACAACAGAGCGCTTGCACCTTCTTAGGGATCAGTTGGATAATCGAGAACCGCAAAATCCGTTTGAGGAAATTCAACGGCAGAATCAGGAACTGCTACGTGCAATGCAGGAGTTACGCCAGCGCGAGGAAGAGTTAACTCAGCTCAACCGCGAACTAGAAGATACCAATCGCGGTGTCGTGGCTTTGTATGCCGAATTAGACGAAAAAGCAGATTCTCTACAGAAGGCAAATGAACTGAAAACTCGATTCCTCTCGAATATGAGCCATGAGTTTCGCACACCGCTGAACTCAATTATGTCTCTGTCTCGGATTTTGATAGACCGAATGGATGGTCCATTAACAACAGAGCAGGAAAAGCAAGTCAATTTCATTCAAAAAGCTGCAGAAGGTCTGTCGGAGTTGGTCAACGACCTCTTAGACTTAGCAAAGGTAGAAGCTGGAAAAATTGTCGTCCATCCCAGCCAGTTTGAAGTGAGCGAGCTATTTGGGGCTTTGAGAGGAATGTTGCGTCCCCTGCTTGATCATAACTCTTCGGTTGCTCTTGTCTTTGAGGAACCTGTTGACATTCCGCCTCTGTATACAGATGAAGGTAAGGTCGCCCAAATTCTGAGAAACTTCATCTCTAATGCACTAAAGTATACTGAGCAGGGAGAGATTCGGGTGGCGGCACTCATGAGTGCCAACACCATCACTTTCTCCGTCGCCGATACAGGTATTGGAATTGCACCGCAGGATCAAGAGCGGATTTTTGAGGATTTTGTTCAGATAGAGTCTAAACTCCAAAAAAAAGTCAAAGGAACAGGTTTGGGACTGCCACTGTCGCGCAAGTTGACAGAATTGTTGGGAGGAAGAGTCTGGGTTCATAGTGAATTAGGCAAGGGATCAACATTTTTTGCTTGTATCCCATCGGTCTTTCCTGGTTCTGCCGAAGTCTCCTCAATCGGACAAGTTACTTGGCAAATTGACCCCAATCGCCTTCCTATATTGGTTGTGGAAGACAATCCTGAAACTATTTTTGCTTACGAGAAGTATTTTCAAGAATCGAATTATCAGATGATTTCGGCACGAACGCTCAACGCAGCAAAGCAGGCGCTTGTCGCGTTTCAGCCAATCGCCATTATGTTAGATATTTTACTTGAAAAGGAAAACACTTGGGCGTTTCTCTTGGAAACCAACAGCAATGAAACAACCCGAAATATTCCGATTCTTGTGATCTCCGTCGTAGATAACGAGAAGCAAGTGATGGCTAGAGGAGCCGAGGGGTTCCTGATTAAGCCTGTAGATAGATTTTCACTGTTAAACAAACTCAGTACGCTTGTCAAGCAGGGTAGGCAACAAAAGCTTTTGCTGATTGATGACGATAAGACATGGCGGTACGTGTTAAAGCAACTTCTAGTCCATATTCCCCTAGATATTCTAGAAGCAGCAGATGGACGTGAGGGGATTCGTTTAGCTCAAGTCGAAAATCCTGACTGTATTGTGTTGGATTTTAATATGCCAGAATTGAGTGGCATTGAAGTTTTGAACCAGCTGAAAAGCAACAGCGCAACTAGCACGATTCCCGTAATTGTCAACACATCAAAACAGCTAGAACCCGAAGAGCAAAAGTTTCTAGCCCAACACACTGTGGCAATTCTTTCTAAAGAAAGTCTTTCTCAAGAAGTTGCTCTTGCTCAATTACGGGAAGCCCTGAGAAAAGCTGGGCTATTTTTAGATACCTAAGAGAAAAACTATGTCAGAACCGTTAGTCACAATCTTGCATGTTGACGACAACGAAACCAACCGTTATGTTGTCGCTCGCGTCTTGCGAAATGCTGGCTTTGCGGTGATGGAGGCGAGTACAGGGGAGGCGGGGTTGCAGGCGATCGCTCAAGCTGGACCGGGATTGGTGATTTTGGATGTCCAGCTTCCTGATACTAACGGCTTTGAAGTTTGTCGTCAGATTAAATCCAACCCAGTGACTGCCAATCTTCCCGTGCTTCATCTGTCTGCCCATTTTACTGAAAGTCGGGACAAAGCTCAAGGGTTAGACAGCGGTGCAGATGCTTACCTGGCGCAACCTGTCGAGCCGATTGAATTAATTGCGACGGTGAAAGCGTTACTGAGGATGCGGCGGGCTGAGGAGTTAGCTTCAGCTATGGCGCGGGAGTGGCAAACAACTTTCGACTCGATTAGTGATGGAGTTGGCTTACTCGACAAGGAAGGTAAATTCCTGCGTTGTAACAAAGCCATGACAAAGCTTTTGAACAAACCGTCTAGCGAAATCATCGGCAGGCGGCATCAGGATCTGATGCAAATGGCACTCGGCTGCGATGTCACTCCCTTCCTTCGTGTTCAGGAAACTCGACATCGTCAAAGCTTGGTCATTCACACTCGGGGACAGTGGTTTTCTGTCACAGTCGATCCGGCGCTGGATGAGTTTGGAGGGTTTACTGGTGCTGTTTACAACCTCGCTGATATCACGGCTCAAAGGCAGGCAGAAATAGCATTGCGTTCCAGCGAAGAACGGTTCCGCTTACTGCTGGAGAACGTCAAGGACTACGCAATTTTCTTCTTAGACCCACAAGGGCGGATTAACGGTTGGAGTTTGGGAGCCGAGTATATTTTGGGCTATCAGGAGGCAGAGATTTTAGGACAGCCTAGCGGCATTATCTTTATACCAGAAGACTTGCAGCAGGGGGAAGACAAGAAAGAACTGGAACAGGCAGTCACAGAAGGGCGGGGTGAGGATGAACGCTGGCATGTGCGGAAAGACGGCAGCCGTTTTTGGGGAAGTGGCTTCGTCACACCGTTACGAGATGAAGCTGGACAGCTACGAGGCTTCTGTAAAATTATGCGTGATCTCACTGAGCGAAAGCGAGCCGAAGATGAACGCGCCCAGCTCCTTGAGCGCGAGCAACAAGCACGAAGTGCAGCAGAAGCAGCCAATCGCATGAAGGATGAATTCTTGGCGACTCTTTCCCACGAATTACGCTCTCCCCTGAATGCGATGCTGGGGTGGACGCGCTTACTCAATACTCGCAAGTTTGACGAAGCCACAACTGCACGCGCAATGGAAACGATTGAGCGCAGCGCCAAGTCACAAGCGCAACTGGTTGAAGATTTACTCGATGTCTCGCGTATTATTCAGGGTAAGCTCCGGTTGAATGTTCGTCCCATAGAATTGGTGCCGGTGATTGAAGCAGCGCTGGAAACAGTGCGTCCGGCTGCTGATGCCAAAGAAATACAACTCCAATCAGCGCTTGACCGAACAGCAGGTCCAGTTGCGGGCGACTCTGACCGTTTACAACAAGTTGTCTGGAATTTATTATCTAATGCAATTAAGTTCACTCCTAAAGGAGGACTGGTGCAGATCCTGCTGGAGTGTGTTAACTCTTATGTTGAAATTACGGTTACAGATACAGGCAAAGGGATCAGCCGTGAGTTTGTCCCTTATGTGTTCGAGCGATTTCGGCAGGCTGATAGTTCCACGACTCGCACGTACAGTGGATTAGGACTGGGGCTGGCGATCGTCCGTCACCTGGTAGAGTTGCATGGAGGCACAGTTCATGCAGAAAGTCAAGGTGAGGGCAAAGGAGCAACTTTTAAAGTTAAGTTGCCACTTGTGAAAGAAAGCAGAACCAGGGAACAGCAAGCCAGGAAAGAAAATATGCCTCCTGTGCTTTTGTGTAGTTCTACACCTCTGCCCATACTTGATGGCTTGCAAATACTAGTGGTTGACGATGAAGCGGATACACGAGAATTTCTCGTCGCCGCAGTAGAGATGTGTGGGGCGGAAGTTATTGCAGTTTCATCGGCAATTGAGGCAATTGAAGTCATCTCGCAACACAGATTCGATGTCCTTCTCAGCGATGTTGGTATGCCAGAAGAAGACGGCTACAGCTTAATTCGCAAGGTACGGAAGCTGCCGAAAGAGCAAGGAGGAGATATTCCAGCAGTAGCATTAACAGCTTATGCTAGGGAAGAAGACCGGATGCGATCGCTCTCCCAAGGGTTTCAAATGCACTTGTCTAAACCTGTGGAGCCAGATAAATTGGCAACTATGATTGCAAGTTTGGTAAAAAAAACTGCAAAAAGTTAAGACAGTTATGGAGCATGACAGCTCAACACCCTCTCGAATTCTCCTTGTGGATGATGACGCCCTGATGCGAGATTCATTGAAACTCCTGCTAGGTCAGCATTATCAGGTGATGGTAGTGGATGGATCTGCTGCGGTAACTGCAATTCAACAGCAGGTTCCCGACCTCATTTTGGCGGATGTCCTAATGCCAAAATTGGACGTGTTGGCATTATTGCAAGTACTTCGGGCCGATCCTCAAACTCAAGAAGTACCCGTTATCTTGCTGTCTACTCCTGGTGACGAAGAGGCGTGCATTGAAGGGCTGGAAGCAGGAGCCGATGATTATATCATCAAACCTTTCTCTGAGCGTGAGTTGTTGGCGCGTATTAAAACAAAGCTGAGGATGACTCGGTTGCATCGCACAGCGGCGCATTGTGAACAGGAGTTGCACATTCAGGCAGAAGCGGCAGAAGCAAACCTAAGCAGTATCCTATCTTGCATTAAAGACCAGTTTTTGTTTCTAGACCGGGAGTGGCGCTACACCTATGTCAACGATCGCGTGATGGAAGTTGTTGGTCTGTCCAGAGAACAACTGTTGGGCAAAAGCATCTGGGAAGTGTTTCCAGACACAATCGGCAGCCAGTTTTACACCCAAGCGCATCGGGCAGTAGCAGAGCAAACCGCAGTTCAGTTCCAGTACTACTATGCCCCTTTACAGCGCTGGTTTGAAAACCACATTTACCCTAGCGAAAATGGTGTATCTATTTTAGTTACGGATATTACCGAGCGCCAGCTTGCTGAAATTGCTTTGCGCTCAAGCGAGGAGTTCAATCGGCAAATTTTTGAAAGTATTGCGGACTGCGTGAAAGTTCTCGATACGGACGGGCGATTGCTGACGATGAATAC
This sequence comes from Scytonema sp. PCC 10023, assembly GCF_963920835.1. NCBI lineage: Bacteria > Bacillati > Cyanobacteriota > Cyanophyceae > Nostocales > Scytonemataceae > Scytonema > Scytonema sp. PCC 10023. The sequence continues at coordinate 24,268 of NZ_CAWUDP010000027.1, read as the reverse complement.
CCCAGGACTATGCCTGGTGGAAATTGACGATCTCACTCCCTTCATCGGGTGCCAGTGGGTCGAGTGGTGGGAGGGCGAGTACAGTGAGCCTGCCCACGCTGCGATGGCAACTGCCTTAGCAGGAGGCACAGGACGTTTTCAGGGGTATTGCTGCACCGCAAAGGGGACACCGAAGTGGTGGGATGTGCTTGTCACACCAATCTTAGACGTGCAGGGCAAGGTCGTGCGTCTGCTTTCTGTTTCACGGGACATCACCGAGCAAAAACGGAATGAGGCGGAATTAGGGGCACTGAAGGAGCAATTGACTGCCGAACTCGCTGACATGACCCGACTGCACTCCTTGAGTACGCAGTTGCTTCAAGACCGGGAACTGGAGCCACTTTTGCAAGAAATTCTGGAAGCGGCAGTTGTCCTGTTGCATGCGGATATGGGCAATCTACAAATTTACAACCCGCAGGAACAAAGTCTAAAGATTGTCGCTCAGTTCGGCTTCAAACAGGAATTTCTCGACTTTTTCCGCACCGTTACCGCAGAAGAAGGAGCGTGTGGCACATCAATAGGAGAACGCCGCCGGGTGATCGTCGAGGATATACAGACCGATCCGCGCTTTGAGTATTTACGTATTATCGCTGATAAAGCCGGATACCGCGCTGTGCAATCAACACCGCTATTTAGTCATAGCGGTGAGATTTTGGGAGTACTGTCCACCCATTTTCGACATCCGCATCGTCCGTCGGAACGCGAGTTGCGCCTGCTCGACTTATACGCGCGGCAAGCAGCACAATTGATCGAGCGCAAACAAGCAGAGCAACGTCTGCAACTCTATGTTGATGTTGTCCGCAATACTCAGGTTGGAATTGTCGTTTGGCAACTGGAAAATCTCAACGATCCTGGCTCGTTCCGCCTGTTAGTTGCCAATCCCGCCGCCTTAGAAGCCACTGGTATCAATTTTGAGCAATTAATTGGAACAACAATGGCTGAAAGTTTTCCCATGCTGCTACAAACGCCACTTGTGCAGCAGTATGCGGAGGTCATTCGTACAGGACTTGCCCTCGATTTAGGAGAAGTTCCGTACAGTGAGGACGGCATTACCGCAGGCATTTATAGCTTGAAAGCGTTTCCATTACCGAATCATTGTTTAGGATTGGCGTTTGAGAATATCACAGCGCGAAAACAGACCGAAGCACAGTTACAACAGAGTCAGCGCTTTGTTGAACAAATCGCTGAAACCGTGCCCGGAGTTTTATTTGTGTATGATTTGATTGAACAGCGAAATATTTACATCAATTGTCAGATTACGGACTTGTTGGGCTATACGCCCAAGCAAATTCAAGCAATGGGTTCAGATGTTGTTCCAACGCTGACTTACCCAGACGATTTAGCAGATTTATCCGCTTACTTACAGGAATTTCAGTCAGCACCGGAAGGAGCAGTTCGCGCAATTGAGTATCGCAATCGCCATGCCAATGGTGAATGGCGTTGGCTATATATTCAAAGCCTTGTATTTAATCGAACGGCAAATGGTATACCCCGGCAAATTTTGGGCGTTGCCATTAACATTACCAAGCGCAAACAAGCTGAACAAGCCTTGCGGGATGCACACGTGCAGTTAGAATCTGCTTTGGTGGCGGGAGCCGTTTACACGTGGAGGTGGCAAATTCCTGGCGATCGCGTCATCGTCAATGCAGCCTTCGCTCACTTGTTCGCAGTCGATCCAGTGGCTGCGGCAACAGAAGGGTTACCGCTTGAGATGTTTTTGCGTGCCATCCACGAAGAAGACCGCCCACGCATCGTAGCAGCGATTTCCCGGGCGATTGAGACGGGTGAGGAGTATATCGCCGAGTACCGCGTTCATACTGCCACTGGCGATGAGCGCTGGGTTGTCGCACGGGGTCGTGTTGAGTATGATGCTGCTGGCAAACCTCTGGCTTTCCCTGGCGCACTTGCAGACATCACTGAGCGCAAACGGGCACAAGAAGATTGCGATCGCTTCTTTCAACTTTCCCGCGATATGTTGGCAATCATCAATACGGATGGGTACTTCCTACAGGCGAGCCCGGCTTGGACAGAAACACTGGGATACACTTCAGAAGAGCTAACGACACAGCCTTATATCGAATTTGTTCATCCAGATGATCAAGCAAAGACGCGCTTTGAAGCGCAAAAGCTTGCCCAAGGCATACCAAGCGTTGCGTTTGAAAACCGTTACCGATGCCGAGATGGCTCTTACCGCTGGATTTTGTGGAGTGTTGCCCCCTTTGTCGAGCAAAAGCTCCTCTATTGTGTAGCGCGTGATATTACCGAACGCAAATCCGCAGAGGCAGAGATGGAACGGCTTTTGGCACGGGAACAAGCAGCACGAGAGACAGCCGAGGCAGCGAATCGCGTCAAAGATGAGTTTTTGGCAGTGCTGTCCCATGAACTTCGCACCCCCCTCAACCCGATTTTGGGTTGGTCGCAACTGCTGCAAAACCGCAAGCTGGATGAAAAGCGAACAAGTTATGCGTTGGAGACGATTGAGCGTAATGCTAAACTTCAGGTGCAACTGATTGATGACCTACTCGATGTCTCCCGAATCCTTCAAGGGAAGCTCAGCTTAAATGTCACTCCTGTTAATCTTACCACGACCATTACAGCGGCGCTTGAAACTGTGCGGCTGGCAGCTCAAGCAAAGTCGATTCAAATTCAAACGGCACTGGAGCCAAATATCGGGCAAGTGTTAGGCGATTCAGGTCGCTTGCAGCAAGTCATCTGGAACCTGGTTTCTAATGCCGTTAAGTTTACTCCCCAAGGGGGACGGGTGGATATCTGCTTGCAGCGCCTTGAGGCTGAAGCTCAAATCATAGTTAACGACACTGGCAAAGGCATTCATCCCGATTTCCTCCCTCATGTGTTCGAGTACTTTCGTCAAGCTGATAACGCCACGACTAGACAATTTGGCGGATTGGGATTGGGTTTAGCAATCGTCCGGCAAATTGTGGAACTGCACGGCGGTACTGTCTTTGCAGAAAGCAAAGGTGTTGATCAGGGAGCAACCTTTACCGTAAGACTACCCCTGATGCAGCATCAAAGCGAGATGCCTCAACATCTGAAACCGTCTGAACCATCTTTAGGGTTGCAGGGCATTAAAGTGTTAGTGGTGGAAGATACTGCTGATATGCGGGAGTATGTGACGTTTGTTTTGGAGCACTCAGGAGCAAAGGTGATTGCCGTAGCTTCAGCCGCAGAAGCCTTAGCAGTTTTAGCTCAGTTTCAGCCAGCGGTGTTGATCAGTGATATTGGTATGGCAGAGATGGATGGCTATATGCTGATGCGGCAAGTGAGAAGTTTACCACCAGAACAAGGCGGGCGAATTCCGGCGATCGCCCTGACTGCCTATGCAGGGGAGATCAATCAGCAACAGGCGATCGCGGCAGGGTTTGAGAAGCACATTCCCAAGCCCGTAGAACCAGCCGCATTAGTTGCTGTGATTTTAGACTTGATTCAAGGTGCAGATTAATAATACCAATTCAAAAAATGTTTGCGACAGATAACCTCACCCGCCCTATCGGGCACCTTCCCCAAGGCATCGCTTACAAACGTAGGTATTTTGTATTTGGTCATTTTTTGACTATTTCAGCCGATGCTTAAATCCTAAAACGACCAAACGACGTTAAACACTTGAGAATTTTCTCAACTATTTTCGCTCTGCCAAAAAACCTACCCTTGAAAGACCCCCTTTAATCCTATGCGGAATCCAATCCGTATAGGGACTGCATCTCCTGCCACTTGTGCCAAGCCCAGCCAGGTTTGTACTCCAATCTGCGGGCGACTTCCTGCCAATCCCTCAAGCTGAGGTTTAATTCTGGTAAATCTTTTAGTTGATGATAAACCCAGCCCTTTTGATATCCTTTCTCAAGTTGAATGTTGATAATTTTTTGTACCAGCGCCAGTTTTAGGGGGTTGTACTCAATAAGGATTTCTGCAAATTCGGCTGGCAAAACTTCCAAAATTGAGAGTTCTTCTCCTCCCTTTTTATTGCTTGGCTTATTGACAAAGATAAATTTTGTCTGACAAACCGGACAGGTAGCCATATTGCGTTCTCTCTCCCATTGGGTGGGACGAAATACGTGACGACAGTTGGGACATTGCAATACCCCAGGACCCGGCTTAAGGCTAATCGGGTCGAGACTCCAAGGAATGTCGTTATCGGGCCACGGCAGGTTGAGATGAGTGTCCGTGTGGTCGATAATGACGGCGTGAGTTTTATCGGGTGCAGGTCTAAGTGCTCTACCAATTGCCTGAAACCAAATCGTCAGACTTTTCGTGGGGCGGGTAAATTGAATTGCTTCTATAAGCGGAATATCCACGCCTTCGGTGACAATAGAATGCTGACACAGGACTAACACCCGACCTGCGGCAAATTCCGCCAGAATCTCTTGCCGTTTTGATGTGGGTGTGTCCCCATCCAAGTGTGCAGCTCTTATTCCTGCTTCTTGAAAAGCTAGGGCTAATTCCTTAGAATGGTCTACGGATACAGCAAACAACACCGTCCGGCGTCCAGAGGCGTGTTTTTTCCAGGTCTCAATCACATCGCCAACAAGCAAAGTCTTTTTGACGAACTTTTCCAGTTGGGCTTTGTTATAGTCCCCGGCTGTGGTTTTTAACCCAGCACCACTGGCACGAATGATATGTGCAGGTGCATAAAGTTTAAAAGGTGCTAAATAATCAGCGGCAATAAGTTGGTTAACAGACGGTCCACAAATTAACGATTCAAACCCTGGTGTAGCGCCATACAACCAACGCAACCCCCGACCATCTGTCCGCATGGGAGTGGCAGTACAGCCGATGATATAAGAACCTTTATCTGCATAGTGTTTAAAGACAGTTGCATAGGTGCGGCTGTGACAGTGATGTGCTTCGTCAAAGATGACAAGCGATGCTGGTGGCGGCTGACGGCGAATGAGAGTTTGGATGGACGCCACCTGTAGCAATGCATCGGGATTAGGTTTGTATCCAGCTTTAATAATCCCTACTGGGACACCGGCAACGGCTTCTAGTTTGCTAGCGGCTTGGGTGATTAATTCTTGCCGGTGGGCAATCACAAGTACCGGCTCTGATTGTTTAATGAACGAGTTAGCGATGGCACAGAAGATAATCGTTTTCCCGCCACCTGTTGGTAGCTGCACCATCACACGCTGTTCTCCCGCTCCCCAATGACAAAAGACTTGTTGGATGAGTGAGAGTTGGTACTCGCGTAACTGGATTGGTTCGGGAGAACTTAATGTCATTGCTAAGTTGCTAAAAATGAATCAACACGTGCAATCTTGATAGCTAGTAGCTAATAATGTGCGTGTACTAGTTTTGAGTTGCCTGAAAGTGACAACAGAGTTTCTTAAAATACTGATTATACTGCTATAGAAATCATACAGTCCAGGACACAACTGTTGTACGAACAAGCTATCAAAGCATATTGGGAGGGTGAGAACCCCTACCTTTTAAGGAGGGGATGAAACCCGACCCATAGGGCTTTAGCCCTTTGTTTCTCTTTCAATGAATTGTCTAACAGCTTCTCGGATTAAATCCCAATCGTGAACGCTCTGTTTTTTGAGAAAGTTTTGTTAAGTCTTGATGCTCTTTGTCTGAAAACCTAACAGTTAATTTTTCCATGACCTCGTTTTGGTGTTATAATAAGGTCATGCTAACACAGGATGAAAAACTCCAAAAACAAACGTGTTGGTAGTCTGAACCATGACAATTGAAGATATGGGGTTGTGTTGAAAAGTCTTTTTAGAGCCATCAACACGTAAAATCTTCATGGTTGGAAGATACCGAAGTAGCCGTACAGCCGTTGAATTGGTCGAGGCGGGTAGGGCTGTCTTACCCTCGTCAACATGTTTTACCAAAAACATGAGACAAAGTTGCGGTGAGACAGCGCTGCAGGAGGGTTTCCCTCCGCAGGCGACTGCGAACCCGAAGGGAGATGGGCTTTTAGCCCTCGGAGCAACAACAGTCTAGAATCCACGTTTTTCAAAGCGTGGAGAGTTCAAAAGAGTTAATTGAACGACTCCAACCTCTAAACATAGTCTAGGTTGGGGTTGTTCATTCGCTCACATCTTCTCATGAAAAATTGAGTATTATTAAACCACTAAGTATTAAGCACAAAGTGCTTTTTTTCGATAAAATGGCAACTTTGAAGGCTTTCGCGCCTTCCTGTATAGCAACGGCAGGCTGCAAGATCTCAACAGCCTAATCCCCCCCGATTCTGGTATTACCCTAAATTTTGTAAATGCCATCAATGACAAAGGGCAAATCGTGGGTATTGGCCTTCTTAATGGTCAACAACATGGTTTTCTTCTGACGCCGACCAAATAAAGATAAAGCGGTTGATTTCTAAAAGACCAAGCATTGCTGTCGTAGTCAGGATAATATTGCCGTTTTGGCACGCTTATGGTTCCATTTTTGACTTTCGGCAATCCGCATGGTTCCAATCCTTAGAGTTTTCTCTCGACAAATTGGTTTAATTTGAACTATATCTGTATCTGTCCAATAAGATATGGAAAGAAGTTTTTTCCGTGAACTGAGAAGCAGAACAATGGTAGGTTACGGCGCACCTTAGTTATCTAGAACACCTCAACTGTCGTGCGCCTAACCCACCCTAGATAATGGATAATTTATTTTTTGGTACTCCCTTTATTCATTTGACGAAGCTAAAAAACCCAGTCAATTCAAAACCAGACAAACCTGTCACTAGACAGAAGCTGGGATTGTGTAAACAAATTACTATAATAGACATTCGTATATTTGTTCTTAGACTATAATTGCACCCTATGAATCGTTCCGCCTGCCTTATCTTTAATCCGGTCGCGGGTCAGGGTGACTCAGAACAAGACTTGGCAATGATTCGGGCAATCCTAGAGCCGGAAATCGACCTGGATATTCAACTGACAACTGAAGAAATCAGCGCTGAAGAACTAGCGCATGAAGCGGTTAGGCGGGGTGTAGATACCATTATTGTGTCGGGGGGAGATGGTACTCTCTCTGCTGTTGCGGCTGCTGTAGTAAGTACCGATATTTCCTTGGGGATTATTTCACGGGGAACGGCAAACGCTTTTGCCACAGCTTTAGGAATTCCAGACACAATCGATGCAGCTTGTCAAGTCATTTTGCAAGGAGTGACTCGGACTGTGGATGCAGCTGATTGTAACGATCATCGAATGGTACTGCTGGTAGGAATTGGCTTTGAAGCTGAAGCCGTAGAAAGAGCAGACCGGGAAGCGAAAAATCGGTTTGGTGTTCTGGCATATATTCTTGCAGGGCTGCAAGAACTGCGGAATTTACATAATTTTGATGTAGAAATTGAAACAGAAGAAAAAATCATTAAAACTTCCGCAGCTTCAGTCACAGTAGCAAATGCAGCCCCTCCCTCTTCAATCTTGGCTCAGGGACCAGCGGGAATCATTGTGGATGATGGGTTACTAGATTTAACAATCGTGGCTCCGCTGAACAGAGCAGGAGCGATCGCCGCAGCGTTTCATCTGTTTCAAACTGCTTCTAGTGGCAATGGTGCAGAGCGAAATGACATTGGTTATTTGCGAGCAAAACAATTTAAAATCACAACTGACCCTCCGCAAAAAATTGTTGTTGATGGAGAAATTTTAGGGACAACTCCTGTAGAGATTCGCTGCATTCCGGCGGGTTTGAAAGTCTTTGTCCCTTCTATTGAAGAAGAGGAACCCGTAGAAAAACTGGAGGGACTGCCAAATTTGACGATTGAGGAGAAACCAAGCGCAGAAAACTCTCCTGATTAATGTCAGATGTGTATTTAGGAGAAAGTTGCGTTGAAACTCGTATCCGATCCGGCGATCGCCGACAAAATTCGCAAGATGAACCAGCGGGTGCGCTGGCAAGACCCCGTAATTCTCGAACGGGGGATTGACCAAACTCAGTTGGTGCTGGACGATGGAAGCTCTGACAATCCAGAGTTTTCATTTTTGGTTGTGGGTGACAGTGGTTCGGGAGGGCACCGGGGACACAATCCTCAGCGACAAGTTGCCGAACTGATGCAACCCCATCAGCAAGAATGCCGTTTCATGTTGCATACAGGCGATGTGATCTATCTGGTGGGGTCAAAGGAGTACTATCAAGAAAACTTTATCAAACCTTATCGAGAGTTTCTCGTAGGGGGAGAGCATCACAAGCGCATTGCCTATGACCGGATGATTTTCAAACGACCAATCCTACCTGTACCAGGAAATCACGATTACTACGATTTGCCACTTGTGTTTGGCTTGGTATCGTTTGCAACAATGCCGCTGCGTCGTCTCCTCCAGTCGGGGCTAGACTTAGATGTTGGCGCTCATGGTTCATGGCAAGGTGACGCTTATGCAAAGGCGTTCCTGGATTACCTGAAGGCGTTTATGCTTCCAGGGGATTTGGCTCGTCACCTAGAGGAACATTACACGGCAAAAACAGATACTGGTCGCTGTTTGCGCTACGAGCCGGGGCGTTTTACCCGCCTTCCCAATCGTTACTACAGTTTCCGCTACGGTGGAATAGACTTCTTTGCACTCGATTCTAATACATTTAACGATCCGCCGCCGTTACCTGCAACAAAACAAGGAGATGCTGAACGCAAGCAATTGGAGGTGCGCCGCGATGAACTCGAACAGCAGAAGATGCAGTTTATGGAGCAATCAGCAAACCTCAATCCAGATAACCCCCATGAAGCTGAGCAACTCGATGATATGCAGCAACGGGTATCACAAATTGAGGAAATAATTGTTGATATAGATAAGCAATTAGCCACTGACGAAAAAACAGTGACTGATATCGACCAGCTCGAATGGCTCAAGCAAAGACTGATTGAATCTTGGTATACCGCAGATGTTCGGGGAAGAGTGATTTATTTCCACCATCCTCCCTACGTGACTGAGGCGACGAAATGGCAACAGGCGCAAACTCTAGCAGTTCGTAACCGTTTACGGGAAGTGCTGAATGCAGTCGCTAAGGTAGTAGGTTCTAAGACTGGTGGTCGTCCTCTGGTTGATTTGGTCTTAAACGGTCATGCTCATTGCTTGGAACATCTTGAGACAATGGACACCGGAGGTGCTGATTCTCACATTCACTCGATTGTCTGCGGCGGGAGTGGCTATAGTCTGCGACGACAGCGGACGGAGGGAGCAGATTTGATGGAAAATCAGAAGTTAGTGGCGCGATCGCACCTTTTTATCGGTCGCAACGGTCAGGGTTCTCAAAAGCGGCGACCTTACTCGTGTCTGCGTATTGATGTTAAAGGCGATCGCAACCCCAAGTTCATCATCCGCCCCTTGGTTGCTGAATGGTATCAACGGCAGTGGCATAATTATGAAGTTGAGCCGTTTACAATTTGAGTTTGACTTAATCACCTGTTAGACTCACTTCTGTTTGGCAAGCAAGGCTCTTCACCACCGAGGTTAACTCGTCTAAGTCAAAGGGCTTGGAGAGGTGTCTGTCAAAACCTGCTGACAATGCACGTGTGCGATCCTCCTCCATCGCATGTGCCGTCAGAGCAATGGCAGGAATCTGTCCTCCTTGCGATGCATCCAATTTTCTCACTCTCCGGAGCAGTGAATAGCCGTCTTCATCTGGCAAACTGATGTCACTGATCAACATGTCCAGTTGAAAACAAGACAGTGCTTCTAGAGCCTCAAGAGCCGAAGCCGCTGCTATAATCTCTGCTCCGTCCCCTGAAAATAAGATTGTCAGCAGTTCTCGCGCATCCGGATCATCATCGACAACGAGCAACCGCAGACCATCAAGCTTTTGCATATGATACATTATAGGAATCAGTATAGTTTTTTGCGCATTCTATAGTATAGACAAGCTTAATATTGGGGTCTGTACGGTCGCGGACACAGCAAACAACTTATCTAGAATCAGATTCAGGCTGATTAGCCAGCAAGCGGGCGAACTCATCAGAAATGACCCGATAGCACTCGCAGGCTGTTGCTTTCAAAGCCTCGCGATTCACGATGGTAATTTTGCCACGGCTGTAGCGGAGCATTCCCGCTTGTTGAAGAGTACCAGCAGCCTCCGTGACGCTGGAGCGTCGCGTACCCAACATCTGGGCGATAAATTCCTGAGTGAGGGCAAACTCGTCTGAGTCTACACTGTCCTGAACTAAAAGCATCCAGCGGGCGAGTCGCTTTTCTATGGTATGAAAGCGGTTACAGGCTACTGATTGTGAGACTTGGGTGAGTAGCGCTTGACAGTAGCGCAGCAGCAGTGTTTGCAGCTCTCCACCCCGATTAAACTCGGTTTTAAGTATATTTGTATCCATCCGCATAGCAGCGCCTGGAATCTGCACATACGCTCGATTGTTCGTCATGTTACCGCCCAAAATCACAGGGATACCCACCATCCCTTCAGAACCTACCAAGCCGACTTCAATGGTCGAGCCGTCTTCCATACTGGTGACTAAAGAAATCAGTGCCTGATCGGCAAAATAGACGTGGGTGATGGGTTCATTTGGCTCATAGATAATTTGATGGAGTGAGAGTTTGACAAGTTCCAAGTGAGGAACTAGGCGTTGGTATTCATCAGCAGGTAGAGCGGCGAGTAGCCGATTTTGGATTGGGAGACTGGAGTCTATGGATACGGGCATTAGGAGTTTTCTTGAATGTGCTGATATTTATAGCGCTTCTCAATTGAAAAGAACAGTGTTCTTGATTCTTGTGGGATGGGCATCCTGCCCGTCCGCCAAGCCCACCCCACAAAATTTGTATTGCACTCAAACAAGAACCGCTATAAAAAAACATTTAAGATGTGCCAGAAGCCTACACTCACCGCTTGCGGGAGTGTAGGTAGTTCACTCGCAGTTCGGGTTGACAGGTAGCGTAATCACGGCGACCGGGCAAGGTGCCTTGTTAAGGATGGCATCGGCGCGGTGACCAAAGAACGCCCGACCCGATACCGTATGAACATTGCTACCCATAACAATCAAATCTACTTGGCTAGTGCGGGCAAAGTTAAGGATTTCCAACTCTGGAATTCCAGTCAGAATCGTAGTTTTGACAACAGCACCCAGTCCCTGCCCCACCTGGGCTTGCTGATTTAGGAGTTGTTGGGCAATGTCTGTGACTGAGTGTATCGTCTGCTCCTCAAACAGAATGTATTCCCGCTGGCTCCGGTTTACGACATTGACCAGCGTGACGATCGCCCCAGTCTCAGCAGCGATTGTACTAGCGACCTCAACCGCATGTTCGCTGTATTCGCTGTCTGAGGTAGGCACGAGAATATTACCAATTTTGTGATAGCCATTCGGACCGTTCTGCTCGTGTGCCTGAGATAGGTTCGACTTCACCATTATTGTGGCGCAGGAAGCTTCCTGAACGACCCCATCAACCAGCAAATTGAATAAAGCACCTCTGGAACGCTGACGCTCCGTTGCGCCCATCACAATCAGGTCATACCCTTTGCAGGATTCTTTTAGGAGAAATTATCTGAAACTCAGGAAAAACAAGTAATTAAGCGGTCACTGGATTTCTTGCCCTAAAAGTAAGCCCCTTCCATTAGGTAGAGGGGGCAACGAACGGTATTGTAGCTAGCTTGCAGCCAGACGATGATTATTAATTGCAAGCAGAATCGACTTATGCAGTTGGGGCGATCGCCTCCTCCAGGAGCGCTTCAAGGATTTTTGGAATGATTGAAATAGCTGCCACTAATTCAGAGCCATTGCAATAAATGCACTTCCGATTACAGGAGTATGGCATGAGAATCAAACCAGAATCAATTCTTAACAAAACTTTACAATCTGTCCCATTTGCTAACTAGTGTACTGGGGGTTTTGTTTTTATCGCAAAGAATTGGGGATATTTTTGGGAACAACCCACAAGTAAAGAGTATGTTCGCGTTGCTCATCTGGTACCAGGATGGTATAACAGGATTCATCGCGATACAAGAAATTTTCACCTCGTTTCGGACCGAGTACCTTTACTACCCGCATCGGTTTCCATCCGCCCATATCGAATTCATGTGAAACAATGCGAGTTCCTGGTTTAAGCTGGGTCAACAACTTTGGTCGAAGCTTCAAGTTCACCTCAGGTAGCAGGTAAAGAGTCACGACCGTGGCTTTACTAATATTACCCCTATATATAAAAAACCCAAACAGTTTCGGGGTGGGGTGTACGCGCGAATTAGGGGTGTAAGGGTATGAGGGTATAAGGGTGTAGGGGAAAATTTTAGAATATATAAAACACAAAAACAATTCACTCTTGCACCCTACACCCCACAACCCCTTCGGGGAAGTCAAAAATCAAAAATCAAAAGTCAAAAGTATTAATTTTGGCTTCTTACCTTATGGTTTTGACTTGTTTTGCCCCACACCTTACACCCTTCTTACTGTTGTGTCTTTGGTTTTGGCTTTGGCATCTGTTTTGGCTTGCCCTTAAAGTCCCCTTTGGGCTTGCCCTTAAATGTTCGCTCAGCACTCGAGCCTTCGGCAGTTGGTTTACCTCTTGGTGGTCCAAAGTCCTTGCCAGCAGCCTTAAGAGCCGCTTTCTTTTGTGCCATTGCCGTAGCTTTATCATCCTTACTTGCTTTTAGGAACCTTGGTGGCTTCTCCTGTGGCAATTCCAGTAATGAGTCAAATTCAAAAGCGTCCCGATGCGGCACGAACTTTGCTTTAATCTGTATGAATACTGGGCGTCCTTGTTCTTCTTTTGGGGCTTTGGGATTGAACCGGAACGGCGGTACCAGTGCGTCTCTCCAGAACAAAGGTAAATGACTCGCTTTCATGAATTTTACTTTTTTTGCTGGTTCCGACTGTTTAATATAAGAAAGCCGTTCCTTAGTGAAATTCTTGAAAACAGAGATACATGGTGTGCGGCACACAGGAATAAACTGCCACAATCCACAAAGTTTAAACTCCATGTCCTGAAGTTGTTGTGAAATTACCTCGGATTGGCGTCCCTTGTCAAAACCAACCACTTGAAAGCCAACGTTCGGCGGCTGATCTCTTCCAGGGAAATGAGTAAACTTGGGGTAAACAACCAGGCGCTGGGTAGGTTCGCCAGTCGCCTCTATCTCTTTTTTGAGCGCTTCAAAAGCTCTTTGTTTGCGTGAAGCATAGAACAGTGGATATTCTTTGTTACCAATGGTGATAGTACTTCTTTGGTTATCCCCCTCCAGTATGAAATTTACCTTGCCAGTAATTATCCCAATTGCTTGAAATAATGCAGAAGAATCAGAAGTCGTATCTGGCTGATTTTCAGTAACATCCTGCTCTTGGAGTGCAGGTTGCGACTGTTCTTTTGAGGACACTACTCCATCTTTTTCCAAGTTATTTACTTGGTTTTGTGTATCCGAGTCTACTTGTTCTGGCTTAGGTGTTGCTGATTCTAAAGGAACAGCAGTTTTGGTAGGCTTGTTGTTGATAGGTTCTGTAGAAGCCATAATTATTATTTTTTAAAAGTGAGCGCGAATTAAAGGCGCTCACTTCATAATATAAAGCCTTGGCTTTTTGTGGGGTGATGCCGAAAAAATACGCGGCGTACCCCCACTTATCACTTCACATGAAATTTACCACAACTAGGGGGGTAAGGGTGTAAGGGGTTAAGGGTGTGGGGAACAGGAAAATCATGAGCGGGGTGATCCGCATTAGTGTCAACTTAAGCCAAAACTCTTCTAAAATCTCGGGCGCGGTGGTCTAAGCTGGAAATGCGGTTTAAGCGGCTCTTGAGCAAGTAAGGGAGGCTCTGCCTCCCAATGGTATTAGCAGTCTCTGACTGAGAACAAGGCAAAAGTTTTGGTTATAGCCATTTGCGATTCAATGAGGTACATCTGTAAGGGCGCAAGCAAGAGCGCCCTTACATCGGGTGTACTTTATACAGATGAAAACCGCTATAGTTGGCTAAAACCTCAGAAAAACCTCAGAATTTGTTGCAATAGTACCTGGGATAAGATTATCAGGTAGCCCCTGTCCCTCGTGCAGGGGCTTTTTGTTTGTTGCTTTCATCAATGAAAAGGTACGGGTACGAAGTATTTGTTTTAAGGTAGGTCCTGTATTAACGTGAGTTCGACAGGTTGAAAAGGGTGCTCCTAAAGCATTAACTCTGTCATACGGCAAGTATTCTGCTTAAGCGATTGCAACCTTTCCAGTGCTCAGACAGCCCAATCGCGATTTGGGCTGTGGCTTAGGCCAATCGCAAGAAAAAATATTTGAGTGGAATCCGGAATCCTGGAATCTGGTTTTGTAGCTTACTATGTCACTAAAAAACAGTGACGCCTTCTAGGTTATCTATTCAAGGAATGCAATAAATTCTTCTTCACGTTTACGCTCATAACTCTGACCCCATACTTGACCTGTACGGATATCAAATGCGTCTCCATTACTGTTACTCTATCAAAACATAGTGGGAGGGTGAGAACCCCTGTTCGCGTAGCGTCCCGAAGGGAAGATGTAGTTTGACGCACGGAGGAAAACTACATCTGTGTTTTAACCAGGGCCGGGGGTCTTACACGTAAAAAATCAGCCAGCCTTTGTTTTGGTTGATCTGTTTTCCAAGTCGAGTACGCGTTTTATGAAGGCTGGCTGATTTTTCGGGGACAATGCGTCGGATGAAACCGTTCGGCTGATCTCACGGCGAAGCCCGACTCATAGGGCTTTAGCCGTTTGTTTCTTTTTCAATGTATTGCCTTACGGCCTCTCTGATTAACTCATTTATTGACCTCTCTTTTTGTTTACTTAGTTTTGCCAATTCTTCATACTCTTGTTTAGAAAATCTTGCACTAAACCTACTCATGACATAATTTGTATGTTATATTGATGCCATGGTAACACAAGGATGAAAAACTCCAAAAAAACAAACGTGATGCCATACCTACCCTCACAATTGAAGATATGGGGTTGTGTTGAAAAGTCTTTTTAGAGCCATCAACACGTAAAATCTTCTCAGTAGCACCAGACGCTGCTTTGAACATGGTTGGAGCAAGGAAAGTGCCGCACAGCCTTTGAAATTGGTCGAGGCGGGTAGGGCTGTCTTACCCTCGTCAACGTGTTTTACAAAAAACATGAGACAACGTTGCAGAGTGTGGCACCTATCCCAGGTTGCAACAACAGTCTAGAATCCTGGTTTTTCAAAGCCAGGAGAGTTCAATTGAGTACGATAGAAAACCTCTTTGATTCAAGTTAGCCGTGAGAGTATTTCGGTTGCTGAGCTCATTGCTTGAATCTAATAGACATCTGCGAAAGCTAATCTCAAACTCTTGCGCTGTCTGGGTTAATATTTAATTTCTGGAGATGTCTAATGTCTAAACCCATTGCACAGGATCTAGTTGATAGTAGCGTTGCAGTAGCTCATAAAGTGCCGGATGCTGCTTGAGCAATTGCTGCGGTTTTTCAAAGAATGTTTCAGTTGCTACGGCAAAAAATTCTGCGGGATTCGTTGCGCCATAACTATCCATTACAGTCTTTACACCTCGTTGAACCTGATTGCACAGCTGTTGGTATTCTTCTGCCATCACCTGCGCCCAAACGGGATAATCTGATTTTCGTTGCAAAATAGGAACACCCTCAGCTTTGCCATCCTCTTGATCCAACTGGTGGGCAAATTCATGAAGCACAACGTTATGTCCATCCCTCCAGTCGCGAGTGTCTTGTTGTACCTGTTCCCAAGACAATATCACTTGGTCATGAGTCCATGATTCGCCCAGTCTTGCCACACGCCTTTCCTCAACAATATAATTCCCAGTGGCAACAGTTTCATTAACAAAATAAGTGCTCGGATAAATCAGAATTGAACGAAGTTTAGGAAAGTATTCTCCTCGCTCATTAAGCAGGAGCAAACAAGCGACAGCAGCGATCGCCAATTTCATTTCTTCCGTTACCTGCAATCCTCCACAGCCAATAAATTGTTTTTCCGCTAAGAATACTTGAATATGTCCTTGAAGCCGTCGGCGTTCAGCGGGAGAAAGATGGAGATAAACGGGAAGATTATTCTCAATAATCGCATTCCAAAGTGGGGGGAAAGGACGATGTTTAAGACGGTTTCTTCGTTGTTTAATTAAGATGGGACTGACTAAGATGCCAGTGATAATCAGCCCAATAATCACAAAAACAATAATTGTTTGAACCATAAATTAAATTTTTCACCACACCCCAGATAAAGGTGGATGCGCTCAAAGCACAAACGAGTCGATCAGCTTGCGGGCAATACTCAACTTAGGAGGAATTTGCGGTAAGTTGTGCTTACTAAACCAACCTGCCTCTACTAATTCTTGCGGTTCGATGACAATGTCACCACTCGCATAAGTGGCTGTGAATCCAATCATCAGTGAGTTGGGAAACGGCCAGGGTTGCGAGCCAAAATAGCGAATATCTTTGACCTCGATCCCTACTTCCTCACGGACTTCGCGCACCACCGTCTCTTCCAACGATTCTCCCGGTTCCACGAAGCCAGCTAGCACGCTGTACATTCCCGGTGGAAACCGAGGGGCGCGAGCTAACAACAGTTCTTCACCCCGAGAAACGAGAACAATAATCGCAGGCGAGAGGCGAGGATAATTCACGAGTCCACAGTTCGGGCAACGTTTAGCACGTTCATGGGATAATTGGGTTGTTGGAGTTGCGCAGTGCCCGCAGTACTGGTGAGTGCGGTCCCATTCCACGATTTGGATAGCTCGACCGCATAGCGCATACAAGTCTTCATCCAACGTTCCGTACAATTCGCGCAATCCCTGCAAGGTCATGCCATCGGGGGCGATAACATCTGTAGGCAGTTCTGCCGAGTAACAGGGCTGTCCATCCAGGGTGCCTAGGAATTGCGTTCGCACTGGCTCTAAGCCAATTTCTGCCAGAGTGATGAGCTTGGGAATTTCGCTGACCTTTCCTTCGGCGCGAACCAGCAATTTATTGCCAACAAACCCAAACCACCAGGAGGGTTCAGATTGTACTAGGGGTGGAGCAATGCCAGGGATGAAGGTTCGATGCATATCAGTAGAAGGCGATTGCTTTGATCGTATCACCACCGCTATGACATAGCCTTTCCTAAGTAGGAGTGCCTATCAAATAAGTGCTGTCCCTCTGGCAGAGGATTTTGATGAATGAAATCATTAATATTTTTGGTGAATTATCGAAAGTCTGACTTTGCTGCGATCGCCTGCGGCGCTGCGCTCTGCGCCATCGCCATTTGGACTTGCCGAAAGCAATTGCACTTTGTTCACTTTTACCAGGTTAAGTAGTTTGGAGACTCTTGGTTATGCGCTGGGAATTCGGTCGTAGAAGCACCAATGTTGAGGACAGGCGGGGATCTCGGCTTTCAGCTCCTGTGGTGGGGGGTGGCATTGGAGCCATCATTTTGTCAGTGATTGTTACCCTCTTGGGCGGCGATCCCAGTGTCCTCTGGGAGCAACAACAAGCGCCGAGCGATCGCCCTTACCCGGAGTCTCCTCAAACACAACGTTCTGCGACGAGCGATCGCATGGCTGATTTTGTTTCAGTTGTCCTGGCAGATACCGAGGATACGTGGCAGAGTTTGTTTCGGCAAAGGGGACAGACTTATGTAGAGCCTAAGTTAGTTCTGTATTCTGGTGCGGTACAATCTGCCTGTGGCTTTACGCGATCAGCGGTTGGTCCATTCTATTGCCCCGCCGACCAAAAGCTCTACATTGACTTAAGCTTTTATCAGGATCTGAAGAATCGATACCAGGCACCGGGAGACTTTGCCCAAGCGTATGTGATTGCTCACGAGGTTGGGCATCATGTCCAGAATCTCATGGGTATTTCAAATCAAGTTCAGTCAATGCAGCGTCAAGTTGATCGAGTACAGGCAAATCAACTTTCAGTTCGGCAAGAGTTACAGGCAGACTGTTTTGCTGGGATTTGGGCGCATCATGCCAATCGATCACGCCAAATCCTAGAACAAGGCGACGTTGAAGAAGCGCTGAATGCTGCCAGCAGTATTGGCGATGATCGTTTGCAACGTCAGGGAAGAGGGTATGTTACCCCAGAGTCTTTTACGCACGGTAGTTCAGCTCAGCGAGTCCGATGGTTCCAGCGGGGCATTCAGACGGGTAATCCTGCACAATGTAATACTTTTGCGGCAGCAAATCCGTAACATCCTCCCGCACTATAGCAGGGAACAGGGAACAGGGAACAGGCTTGTAAGTCTCGTAGTGTCCGTATTTTCTGATTAATGATAATGATAATACAATAGGGGATGAGGGGAGAGACGTATTACACATTTTGAAAACGTCACAGATGGGCTGGATACTGATTTGTAAGGATTTTTACCCGTAATTTCAATTCCCTTATATTCGCTTTTCTCACTTTTAGTCTAAACGCCAGAAAAGTAGAACAATGGTATAAAGCGCTAGATATTGGTGAGAGTAGGTTTGTGGAAGACGCGATAACTTTCTACTTGCGATATCTAGAAGGAAAGTACCCAGTTGTACCCATAAATTCTGTAATCAGTCCGGTAATTTCTCGGGAAGTTGTACCCATTACACCGTCAACAGCTTCTACAACGATAGAGACTGACGATCCAGAAGAATTTGACGGTGGTATCGAATTATGATTCAAATGAGCTTGATTAATTTTGACGACGAAATAAATTAAGGAGAAAACTCAATAATGGACAACTTCAATAAAAAATCTAAAACTTACGCTCAAAAATACGCTCAAGATTTACTTATTAAATTCTTGAGAGAAGAAGCCAAATTTGTCGGATATGACGCATATGTCAAGAGTGAAGTCTTACCAACTATTACTTGGCGTGTAAACAGAGACGCACCATACTGGGGGATTTTTCCAGATTATCCAATTGCAAAAAGTGAAAACAGCATTATTGAGATAGTTTGGGATGAATATTTATTTAATACTGAGTCAACAAGAAAAGATGCGATTCCAACAATCGATGAACTTTGGAATTTTGGTCTGGTACTTGAAACAGTTTTAGATATTGCTATTCAACATAAAGGAGTTATACACACGGCTGTATTTTTTGACGAAATACCCAATCATGCAATAAATTTTCTGAGGACTGGCGCTATTCCTCAAATAGTCGTAGTCAACTCTTATGACCTTTTGAATCAACCATTATTTTCTACTTTTAACGGTATAAAAATGCCTATCCAAATCTTAGAACCATTTAATCTCTAAAAGCAAAAGACACTGGAATTCCCGGGAGCATGTCACCAATGACCTAGAAATTGCAAATCCCTCAAAGCTTGGTCTAGAGAGGGATTTTAGGTATTGGGTTTTTGACTGCTAGGTTAAATTATTTGCTTTCTCAACTACTTCCTTTAACTCTTCAAAGGTAATACTACCGTCTTCGACTAAACCATACCGTGACAGTAACTCCTGGGGGCTAGTGGTATTTGTTTCTGATAAGATAATTGCACTTAATCCAGGACTTAAAAAAAGCTCATTAATAGAGATTTTGCCGTCTTGATCGCGATCTAAATTATTAAAAAGAGATTGAAGCTCTTGCTCGGTTGCCATAACTTTTTATCTGAATTAATTTTTCAATTTAATATCTTAATATCTCATGAATATCTCATTAATATCTCAAAATTAAATAAACTTATATCCTTAGACGTAGAAACGGGTATCGCTAGTGCTTAGATCAGGTGTAGGCTGTGGATCACAGTGGTTTTGGTCTAGGGATGAAAATCAACAGGCACGGTCGCGCCAAGATTATGACGGGGGACTTACTGCTTTCCAGAACCCACATTAGTTAAAATTTGACCAGGAAGCATTTGACACAAGATAATTGAGCGATCGCTTTCTTTATTTAGGCTGGTGTTCTTTGTAACGTGCCAAAGGCATTCGCCTGATTACCAATCTGAATCTCTGCTCACCTTGAAACTCTTGAACTCCTTGAACACTTGAAGTACTATTCTCAACACCAAGAAGCCTTCCCAATCACTTACCTCAACGATTTGCGAGGAGAAATTCTAGCGTGCCCTTATCTTGGAATCAACAACCTTAACCGCGACTTTGTTGACACCAAAGGGTTTTCTGTGGTATTCCAACGTTCAGAACTTGCAGAAGTGGAACGGCGGTTTCCTTTTTTCAAGCCCTATCTCGACCAAGCGCTACAGCCCACCTGCAACGCTTTCTATCTTAACCCCCTGCTGCTCAAAGAAGGCTCCCGCGTCGATCCTCATATTGATCGTTCGCTGCGATCTTACTGCAAAACGGTTGAGCCTCCCGTGGTCGTGAGTGTTCTTTATGTGCAAGTACCGCCAAACTTGCAAGGCGGAGAACTGGTGTTGCGTCGCCACAAACAGCAAGTCGGGCAGATTAAGCCACAAGCTAACACACTCCTGTATTTCCAGGGCGATTTGATGCATTCTGTGAATGCGGTTAAAACCACCGGCACTCGTCTCAGCTTGGTTTGTGAACAATACAGCCTCAGTGAAACTGAACTGCAAGACATTCCAGCGTTTACAGTGGAGTCTAGGGCAGCAAAGGCAAAACGGAAGTAGCGATTCTCCAAACCAGAGGCTATGCCCGAAGTGCGATCGCTCTGTTTATTCGGGAGCATCCCAATGCATGTAAAAAAGACGGTAGTGCGAGCCGGAAAACTCCTTACTTTATTATCAAGCGGGCAACATGCCAGCACTACAAAGCAATCCTAAATCATAAGCCCTGCGGGCTGCCTTCGGCTACGTGAGAAACAAGATCCCCGACTTCTTTGAGAAGTCGGGGATCTGTGGCTTTCAATTCTTACAAATTAAATAGGATTACTATAGCGACTTGGTACTAAAGTAGTGAAAGCAAGTCCCCTTGGAGGAGTCATGAAAGCTATTGAAATCATGGGAACTGTCGATGAGCAAGGTCAACTTTCCTTAGATGTACCCTTGAGTGTGGACAAGCATACCCGTGTCAGAGTCATTGTACTGCTTCCAGAAGAAGTTGAGAAAGAAAACAACCAAGAGGACGAGGAAATCTCTGAATCTGCCGCAGAAAGTTTTCGTCAGGGTTGGTATGATGCCATGACGGGAAATACTTTACCCGTATCTCAACTGTGGGAAGGAATTGATGCAGAATGACTCACCTTTAATTCAGGTTGAGGTAACTGCTAAATTCAAGCGTAACTTGCGGATTTTAGCGAAGAAGTACCGTAGTATTCGCAATGATATCCAGCCTATTATTGAACAGCTTCAATCTGGAGAGCTACCAGGCGACCAGATATCGGGGCTAGGTTATACAATTTTTAAGCTACGGGTAAAAAATAGCGATATCCAAAAGGGTAAGAGTGGTGGATATCGACTGATATATTATGTTAAAACCAGCACAAAGATTATCTTAATTACTATCTATTCTAAATCTGAACAGGAAGGTATTGCTGCAGAAGAAATTCAGCAGATAGTGGCTGAGTTTGACCAGGGACAAAAAGATAAACAAGTAGATAACGACTGATACTCATCATTGCCAGTTGTATTTTTACGAAGCGATCGCTCTGTTTATTCATGCTTGGGTTCACTGCACTTGTGATCATCTAAATCAGTTCGCAATCCCTTTTGAAATTCTTTAACAGCCTCAATATGATTTTGAGAAGCATTTATATGTGCCTGCACAGATTCCGAAAATATTTCCACCGAACGATCCTCTTTTAATTCCTGCGCCTTTTCCAAAGATTCCTGTGCCTGCTTCTGAATAGTTTTTCCAGACGCTTCAATGCTTTGACCAATTTCCTGTTTGCTTTGGTCGTTGCTTTGCAGCCGCTTACCAAGCTCTTCTACCGATTTACCATGCTCAAGTGATTGCAAGGCGTGTTTCTGTGCCATTTGCACGCTCTGCGGTGAAATTTTATGCATAACAATCTTACTTACTAGCACTTATCAGTGTGATAGCGTTTTTTAAGGGACTTCCTCATCTACCGTAAGCTATGGTTAGAGGTAAAAGCGATCGCTCTGTATCTGAGCAGGAAGATATTGCAGCAGAAGAAATTCAGCAGATATTGGCTGAGTTTGAGCAGGAACAAAAAGACAAATCAGTAGATAAGGACTGATAGTTATTATTGCCACTCGTGTTTTTTACCAATGAGCGATCGCCGACGCACCATTTTGTGCGATCGCACTCACCCAATATCATTTACTGAAGGCTTGCTGCTTTTTTAATCTGTTTGCAGATGTCCACCCAAGCTCGATCTTGCTCTGCCTCACTCAAGCTATTTAAAGGCTTCTTGAGATCGTGCACTGCTTGATACTTTTCAATTTCAGTTTCTTCATAGCTGCTATACTTCAAAGGTATCCAGATGATGGTGAGCCCTTTGGCTTGAGCTGCATTCAGTAGTGGAGGTAACTCATTTTCAGCAATGAAATCTGAAGCCAGAAAGTCAGCACTAACCAACAACACAGCTACTTTTGCCGCTGCCAGAGCATTTGTAATTTCTTGTCGCCACTCAGCACCGGGTTGGATTTTGGTATCGTCCCACACCGCGAGTGTTTGATTGCGAATTATGGGTTTTAAGTGTTTCTGGAGTTTGATAAGCCATTCTTTGTCTTGATGGCTGTAGCTGATGAAAACTTGATTTCTGGTTATAATAGGTTCTGGCATGGATGGTTGCAAATGTTGACGAGTTAATGATTCATCTCTCTCCTGCTCCAGTTGCCGTTGCAACTGTACAGCTTGAGGATTGAGTTTGTGATCTGCACCGAAGGTTTGCTCCATAACATCATCAATCAACTTTCGGACATCAACCATTTGAAAGCTTTTCTGACATTGGATTTCGTACTGACGATTATCTAGAAACCTACGCAGCACGTCCATAGGATAAGAATGAAGTGTTTGACTTCCTTGACAGCTTGCGCAATTGCAGGGAACAAGGGTTTCATACTTCAAACGCTCGAAAGATTGATGGATTTTTTCGAGTTCGTGGGTGACAACTGCTAGCAGTTCTTTCTTGCGGTTTCCTTCGATACGAATTTTAATTTCCTTTTGATTGTAGTTTTCAATAACTTCGGCACGGGTTTGGTCTTTGTTAAGAACAACACCGCTTTTCCAAACAAGTTTTTGCTGTTGTTCAATCCAAAAGTGTGTCTCAACAATGAAGCGGGTGAGGATGCCTTTGGGCATGAATTCGTATTCGTAGCGCAAAATCAGGTTATTGGTGTCGTCCCAGGTGTAGTCGGGTTGGTTAGCGGAAAGTAGTTGAGGTGCAATATAGGTGTTAGGACGACTAGGTATTTCGTAGCAGAGTTTAAATTTCATCATTAGCCGCAACAGTTCTGCCCGCATATCGGTATATTTGTTGTCATGCCAAATTTCTGCTAAATTATTGCGGTCAAATTGACCCAAGTTTTCAATGACTTGTGAGTTATCCAAAACTTTGTAAACGGCATCTGTACCCCAAGTAGGCTTGAGAATCACCGTTTTTCGTAGCAAGTCATCGTCTTGGAAGTGAAGACATACACCTAAATCATGTAGATAGCCGCTAAGTTGGAGTTTGTCCTCTAGTGTAGTAAATCCATGTTTCTGACAAAGAGCGAGATATTCTTCCAAGCTAATATATTCGCGAGAGTCGCTTTCTAAAGCTTTCCGCACTTCAACCCAGGTTTTGGGAAGTTTTGTTCCTACATGGGGTAGGTCTTTAATGTGAAACTTAATTCTATTAAGGATTTCTGGAAGACCACGATTAGTCGCAAGATTTGTAGTGAGTGTTTCTTTCAAATTAGTGAACTGACCCCGTAACCCTGGCTCGTTTATTTCTCGTTTACGCTCATGCTTTTCATTTTTGATAATTAACAAAGGACTATTATCGCTGAGTAACTCTACCACTTTTAGCCAGTAGTAAAAATCTGTATCTTCTTTACGAGTATCTGCGACCACAATATAAAGGGAGCGTTTAGTGAGGAAAAATTGGTGGGTAGTATGATAAATTTCCTGACCGCCAAAATCCCATATATTAACCTGAAACTCTCTGCCAGTTAAGAGTGGAAATTTCCATTGAATAACATCAATACCTTGGGTAGAGATTTCATCCTGTTGTAGCTGATAATTTTGGTCTTGAATTTTTTTTGCTAGCGTAGTTTTGCCCGCTCCAGCTTCTCCCACAATAAGTAATTTGGCTTCGTAGAGGTAATCGGTTTCTTGTTCTAGCTGTTGCCTGCAAAAGTCCAGAATTGCTCTAAGTCCTTTTATTAGGATTTCTGGTGGAGGTGATACTAGCGGATTGTCACCAAGCTCAAGGTCTCTAAGTTTAGTGAGTTGTCCAATTTCCGCTGGCAGTGCGCTCAGTTCATTCCTGCGGAGGTCGAGCGATTGCAGGTTGATGAGTTGGACAATTTCCGGTGGCAGTGC
>NZ_CAWUDP010000026.1:0-111449 GCF_963920835.1 Scytonema sp. PCC 10023 | reverse complement strand
CCTTCGGGACGCTACGCGAACAGGGGTTCTCACCCTCCCACTATGTCTTGATAGTTTTACTGCCTACTTAAATTATTAATTAATGTTGCAAACTGTTAACCTTTGGCGTAATCTCAATAAATGAAACTGAAGAAGACTAGAAGAGAATTATATTGACAGGCTGGTCTTTATCTATAAAATTCTTTCAAGATAACAAAGCCATAAAAGCTAGTAAATGAGATGATACCGGAATTATCTGGCAAGCGAACCTGGGCAAATTTACCGAAAAATATTATATCAAAGTGTGCTCAATTTTTCCATCGTCCGAAGGCTGTTTTTCTTCTGCTCAATAGTTTAGCAGGGGGAGCCATACTAACTTTGAGCAGTTGCAGTTCGCAGCCAAGTAGCGTCACTCTCTCCAGTGGCATCACTGGTAGTTACTATAATCGCCTAGGTGAGCAAATTAATAATTCTACCAAAGCTACGGTAAAACTCTCTGTTAAAAATATCAAATCCCAAGGCTCTCAGCAAAACTTAAAACGCTTGCTTGATCACCAAGTCGATTTTGCCATAGTACAGTTAGATGTTGCCAATGAGGCAATGCGGCAACAAAAGGTCAAAGCAGTTGCAATTCTGGCAAACGAATACGTCCACATTATTTCCCAGAAAGATTCTGGCTTAAAGACGTTCGCTGATCTTCAGGGGAAGCGAGTTGCTGTTGGTACTCCTGGTAGTGGAATAAGCTTCACTGCTGAGCAATTGCTAAAAACAGATAAAATAACTGTTCAACCAGATAACTCTAGTTCTGATGAAGCATTCAAGAAACTGAAATTTCGACAACTGGATGCAGTTATGTATGTGGGAAGTCTGGGGGCAAGTAAAAATCTACGGCAAGAATTTGTAAACAATCCTGACTTAAGGCTGCTTTCTATCGAACCTGCATTAATCAACCAGCTGACTGTTTTCGACCCCGGTTCCTATCAAAGTGCAGAGTTACCTGTCGGAACTTATACATCGCGTCCACCTATTCCAGACCGAAACTTACTGACCCTCTCAACTCCTACCGTTTTAGTGACTCGCCCTGACATGAATCGGCAGAAGGTTGCACTGGTTACCTGGTCTATTCTCTCTACTGCCCGTACTTATTCCCCGTTCTATCCTGCACTGCAAAACGAAGAGCCTAAAAACCTACTCAGAAAAGGGCTGTTTTACATCCACCCAGCAGCAGAGGAGGTGTTTGAACAGGGTGATCCCCGCATGGCGCTGATGCATTACTGGGAAAGTAACAGTGACTTGCAGGCTGGAGTTTTTATTTTGGGCACCAGCAGTATAGTAGGATTACTGTTGCGACAGTGGCACAGACAACGGTCTAAGAAGATGGTGACCACAACTACCAACCGGATTAATGAACTCAAGTCACTGTTACCAGATCACCCCCAGCAGGCATTAGACGGTATCGAAGACCTCAGCCAAGAGCATCGGCTGATGTTTGTTGAGGGTGCGGTGACAACGGAAGTCTACGAGCAACTGCGGCACAAAACACAGACTTTTACAGATCAGTGTCGTAGACTCCTAGAGCAGCAGCGCAAAAAGTTTGTCATGGAAACTCTCCTGCTACTTGATGAATGGCAGGCAACGTTGCAGACAGATCCAGAAGCCGCATTACAAAAGCTCAGTTATATTAAGCAGCAGTATCGACATATGCTGCTATCAGATCAGGTTGACATTGACGCATACATGGAACTGATGCAGCTAACCCTGATTTCGTTGATGACACTGGTACCGAAACATTCTCATAATGGCACAAATTCTCCCAAAAATGACCGAGAAAATACTCACAACTCACAACCTAGGAATCAGAATGGATTTGGAGAATGAAAGTCAAGGTTTACTGCTTCGACACGATACTGTGGAACTTCCAAAATAGATGCGATCGCTTGCCCTTGCCGACAAACCTAATTTTCTGATTGCCCCTTATGCTTGGATTTAGTTTTCTGGTGGTAGGAGATGCTTCTAGCGAACCAGCTTTGACTCCAGCAACCAAAACCTTAGAAGCCATTAATCAGTTACCAGTTACCAGTTATCAGTTAACAGGGAGCGTGATGGGGATTTTACCCCAACCCAAACGTACTACCTATCTTAGTAGGGGACTCTTACTCCCACCATTCGTGAACAGCTTTATGGGTAACTATGAATAACTTGATAACTGCGGCTGGTACTGATAACTGTTGATAGATTTGTGCAATCGGAAATGCAGATATTACAAATTCCAGGTTTAGCATTGGGCATTGTTGAAGGCGATCGCCGAAATGCTTAAAGCCCGTGAAACCGTAATTGATTATATTGTGGCAGTGAGTTCAAAAAGAATCCTGATGCTATGTCGAAAATGCAGAGAGGTAAGTAAAGAGAATTTAAAGACAAAAGTGATAGTTGATGACATAGGCTATATAATGTTAGGCAATTTATTACCTAAACACAGGATGTAGCACAGCCCAATACTGTGTTGGAGCGGATGGAGCAGAGCTGGATGCGAAAGTTGTTTACCACCGCTCAACTGTGTCATTGGGCGGCACAAAGTAAGGAGTGGCTACGATGCAAGATCTCATTGAACTCGAAGAGCAAGGATGGCAAGCCCTCTCATCGGCAGGAGAGGCGAGCAAAAAGTTCTATAGTGCTGTTCTCCGCGACGATGCGATTATGCTTTTCCCATCTGGCATGCTCATACATGGAAAAGAAAAAATTTTGGAATCTCTAGCCGCTCAACCCTGGAAATCGTTCCAAATACAAGAACTGCAAGCGATTTCATTATCGAACAATGCCGGAGTGCTCGTATATAGAGTTACTGCACAACGTGAAGGTAGCGAACCGTACGTAGCTCTTATCAGTAGCACGTATGTACTTAGTGATGGAACGTGGAAGTTGGTTCTTCACCAGCAGACACCCGTATGATTGCCGACCAACATTGCGCTGAAACCGAACGGAACATAGAGGTAGTTTTAAGGTTGATGGTGGAGCAATCGCACAAGCCTGCAAGTTATTTTTTGAGCCGTAATTTGAAAGTATTAGATGAGCGTTGACGTAATTGATGAGTTTGTTGTCCGATCAAAACACTCATCAAAACGATCGCAATCCCAATAAGTTGAATTGGCGTAAATGTTTGATGTAGTAAGACAAATCCAATTAGTGTTGCTACTACAGGACTTATCAACCCTAGATATGAAACAGACGATGCTTTGAGTTTATCAATCCCCCGGAACCAAAGTGCATAAGCAACTCCAGTCCCGACTAAGCCCAGATAAACGAAGCCTAATAGGTTAGGTGTTGAGAGATGAGTGATTGGTCCTTCAATCACTAGGGCGATTGGCAGCAGAACGATTCCGCCAACTGCTAACTGCCATGCTGTAAAGGCAAGTAGAGAAACTGGGCGTTTCCACTGTTTGACTAGTACCGTTCCTAGACCCATTGTTGCAGCTCCAGCGATCGCCGCAATGTTGTGATAACCTTATGATAAGATGCCTTTGCCAATGCTTCTGGCAGGTTTACGCAAGACCTTTCTAGGCATCTGAGTTACATACAATTACTGCATTCTGTCTATTGTGCGATACTGAATTGCTTCAGCAACGTGGTTGGTTTTGAGGTCATCATCCCCCGCTAAATCTGCAATGGTTCGTGCCACCTTAAGAATGCGATCGCTTGCCCTTGCCGACAAACCCAATTTTCTAATTGCCCCTTCTAATAAGTTGCGACTGCTATCATCTAGCTTGCACCATTTCTGAAGATGACGACTCTGCATTTGGGCATTGCAAGATAGATTTCCTGCATTTTTAAATCTACTCGATGCGTAGTCTCGTGCCAGTTGCACCCGTTCCCTGACAGTTGCTGATGATTCTCCTGTCGGTTGTTGGGTAATCTCCTCTGGTTTGAGGCGATTCACTGCAACTTGCAAATCAATTCTATCCATCAAAGGTCCCGAAAGCTTCGCCCAGTATTGCTCTCTCTGCCTTGGCGAACAAGTACATTGCTGAATCGTGTCTCCGTAGTACCCGCAAGCACAGGGATTGGTACTTGCAACCAAAGTAAACTGAGCAGGAAACATCACAGATTGTTTCGTCCTAGAAATCGTTACGTAGCCATCTTCCAAAGGCTGACGCAGGAATTCTAAAACATCTCTTTTAAATTCTGTTAACTCATCTAGGAAAAGTATACCTTTATGTGATATAGAAATTTCTCCTGGACGCGGAAAGCTACCGCCGCCGACAAGAGAAGGACCAGATGCTGAGTGGTGGGGACTGCGGAAAGGGCGATCGCGCACTAATGATCCTCTATTCTTTAATAACCCAGCTACCGAGTGGATACGAGTGACTTCCAAAGCTTCTGAGAATGACAATGCAGGTAAAATACCAGGCAAACGTCGTGCCAGCATAGTTTTGCCACTTCCAGGCGGTCCTACAAATATTAAGTTATGTCCACCAGCCGCTGCAATTTCTAAAGCACGACGAGCATGAGCCTGTCCTTTCACATCCTGCAAATCTGCTGTTTGTAGAAACCCATCATGGCGCGTCTCTACAGTATTATCCAATTGCACAGGCTTGTAACGCTCTGGATGATTCAAAAAATCAGCCACATCAGACAAATTTTTGAAACCATAAACAGCCAATCCTTCCACCACAGCAGCTTCTTGTGCGTTATCACTAGGAACAACTAAACCGACAATTCCCATCTTTTCAGCAGTAGCAGCAATAGGTAGGACACCCACAACTGGGCGCAAACTGCCATCAAGAGACACCTCACCCAAGAAAAGATAATCTCCCAACAAATGGGCGCTGACTTGTTCAGAAGCCGCCAAAATTCCCACGCTAATGGGTAAATCAAAACATGGACCTTCCTTGCGTAAATCCGCAGGTGTCAAATTTATGACAATCTTTCGCATAGGAAAGGCAAAACCAGCATTTTTTAAGGTTGCCTTAACTCTTTCCCGTGCTTCCTGAACCGCTGCATCCGGGAGTCCCAAGACGACAATTCCCGGCAAACCTCCCGACACATCTACTTCAACGCCCACTTTTACAGCGTCGATGCCGACAATTGACGCACTCCAAACTCTGGCAAGCATGTGCTAAATATTTCATCAAGAACACTAAACCTATAGAATCTCTAGCAGATGAACAGGTAAATTGGCATGAGTGAAACCACAGAGACAATTTTCAGCAAAATCATTCGTCGGGAAATTCCAGCTGACATAGTCTATGAAGATGACTTAGCGCTGGCATTTAAAGACGTCAACCCCCAAGCTCCCGTTCACATCCTCGTCATTCCTAAAAAACCCATCCCCAGATTAGCCGATGCTGAATCTCAGGATGATGCCCTGCTTGGGCATCTTTTATTAACAGTTAAGCGCGTTGCCGAACAAGCTGGACTCACAAACGGCTATCGCCTTGTCATCAACACTGGTCCTGATGGTGGTCAAACCGTTTACCACTTGCATCTGCATATCCTGGGTGGACGGCAGATGACATGGCCCCCTGGTTGATGGATAAATAAGCAGTATAAAGCACGTAGGGTTGCGTTACGCTTAGGCGAATGCACCCTATCTTCATGTTCTACAAACAACTTGTGGTATTGATAACTAAAGCAAATCAATTACATAATAAATACTTAATTAAAATCTCTTTACAAATCTCAATAATGCCTTTAATGTAATAAACAGGTAGGCAAAAAGACCTACAGAGAACATAAAAAACAAAGCACTTATAAAACCATGACCACAACCTTACAGCGTCGCGAAAGCGCCAACGTCTGGGGTCGCTTCTGCGAGTGGATCACCAGCACCGAAAACCGCTTATACATCGGTTGGTTCGGCGTCCTCATGATCCCCACCCTGCTTGCAGCAACCACCTGCTTCATCATCGCATTCGTAGCAGCACCTCCCGTTGACATCGATGGTATCCGTGAGCCTGTTGCAGGTTCATTGGTATACGGCAACAACATCATCTCTGGTGCAGTTGTTCCTTCTTCCAACGCTATTGGTTTGCACTTCTACCCCATCTGGGAAGCAGCTTCCTTGGATGAGTGGTTGTACAACGGTGGTCCATACCAGTTGGTAGTATTCCACTTCCTGATTGGCGTATTCTGCTACTTAGGTCGTGAGTGGGAACTGTCCTACCGCTTGGGTATGCGTCCTTGGATCTGCGTAGCATTCTCTGCTCCTGTAGCAGCAGCAACCGCAGTATTCTTGATTTACCCCATTGGTCAAGGTTCCTTCTCTGATGGTATGCCCTTGGGTATCTCTGGTACATTCAACTTCATGTTGGTGTTCCAAGCAGAGCACAACATCCTGATGCACCCCTTCCACCAACTTGGTGTAGCAGGTGTATTCGGTGGTAGCTTGTTCAGTGCAATGCACGGTTCTTTGGTAACCTCTTCCTTGGTTCGTGAAACAACCGAAACCGAATCTCAGAACTACGGTTACAAGTTCGGTCAAGAAGAAGAAACCTACAACATCGTTGCAGCACACGGCTACTTCGGTCGCTTGATCTTCCAATACGCTTCATTCAACAACAGCCGCAGCTTGCACTTCTTCCTGGCTGCATGGCCTGTGATTGGAATCTGGTTCACCGCACTGGGCGTAAGCACCATGGCGTTCAACCTCAACGGTTTCAACTTCAACTCCAGTGTGATTGATTCACAAGGTCGTGTGATTGGAACCTGGGCGGACATCCTCAACCGCGCTAACCTGGGTATGGAAGTAATGCACGAGCGTAACGCTCACAACTTCCCTCTCGACTTGGCTGCAACTGAAGTTGCTCCTGTTGCTTTGAGCGCTCCTGCAATCAACGGCTAATAACTTTGTTTAGCTGAACAAAAAAAGCGTCTCCCTCGGGGGGCGCTTTTTTGTTTGAACGGCATTGGTAAGTTGCTTGCAAAACACTTTGGTAAGAATCCCCGGCAACTGGTATTAACCCAAGTTGCCGGGGATTCTTACTGGCTGTATGTGGTTTTGGGGATGTAATACGGTTAATTACCGCGTTTTATTATACAAAATTAAGGTAAGTATTGGCGGGAGATACCAAGGAAATTAAGCAGGTGACGCGGTATATTGTTGGCGCTAAGGCGTTGCAGCAAAATGCTGTAAGTTAATATGTCATCCCCTTTTATTGTGGTGTGGAACAAAATGGATATAGGTTTGTAGCTCAGTCAACGAACAAAAACGGGAGCCACTTCTATGACAGCACTTACATTAAACCTCAATTCTATAATTAAACTGACAAGAGAGCAGTTTTATCAATTGTGTGAAGAAAACCCCGATTTAAAATTAGAACGCAATGCCCAAGGAGAATTGATTATAATGCCACCTACGGGAGGAGAAACAGGAAAAAGTAATTCTACCATTAACGCTCAAATATGGTTCTGGAACGACCAAAATCAATTGGGCGAAGTTTTTGATTCATCAACTGGATTTACTTTACCAAATGGTGCTGACCGTTCTCCAGATGTTTCTTGGGTGGAAAAATCTCGTTGGGATGCTTTGACTAAAGAACAAAAAGAAAAATTTATTCCTCTGTGTCCTGATTTTGTCATTGAGATACTTTCACCTAATGACAGCTTAAAAAAAACTCAGAATAAGATGCAAGAATATATAGAAAATGGCTGTCGTTTGGGTTGGTTGATAAACAGAAAAAAACAGGAAGTAGAAATCTATTGTCCAGGACAGGAGGTAAAAGTTTTAAAATTACCTCAAACTCTTTCCGGGGAAAATGTTTTACCTGGTTTTGTACTCAAAATGCAACGAATTTGGTAAAAGTTCGTAGTGTGGACTTCAGTCCTCATAAACTTATAAACATTAATAACAGAAAATAATTAAGCAGCATTTATTACAATAATCTACGGAGAACTTTATCAACAGACAAAGCAACCAGACAAGGCTGAGGCTCGGTACTTAAAAGCGGTTGAACTGGCAACAACGGCTAACAGTGTAGTGTTAGGTGCCCTCTTGAGACTTCGGTTTTACATCCAGAATCACTTTGATTGTTTGAATTCTAGAGGGTTCAATTACTACGCTTGCTGTGCCGAAAGGGGTAGAAACTGTCAAATCTTTCGCCTGTTGAAGAGAGACAAAGAGTTCTAAAGGAACCTCATAACCTAGCTTCTGAAAAAGGCAGCGGGTTGCCTCCTCCATTTCAATTAAACCCTGATCACGAGTCAGAGGGTTATTCACATTAAGAACAAGCTTGAGTTGCTCAACACGTCGCTCAACATTACTCTCAACATAGTAAGCCAGATTTGTTGGTAGACCAATCACATTTCGAGGTGAACCGATAGGGAGATAATCACTGGAAGCCAGCCAACCTAGCTCATCTTTACGCCATGTCCGGGTTGCAAGCCCTAACTCAGTTAGCGCAGTGCAAGCGGCAGGTGCCACACGAGAAAATGGATCTGTAAAGCTTCCATTTCCCCCTCCTTTATCATATCGACGTGCTCGATGCCTCTCGATCGCCTTTGCAACCTCCGCTACCCCTTCCTTGAAGTTGCTTCTGATGTCAGCGTACTTCTTATCCCTAAGAAGCCTTGGAATCTCACAGTCCTTACCAAGAACAGGGAGTATGAGAGCAGATCTCGACTCTGCTTCATCGACAAGCTTCGATTGCCATTCTTTCTGAACCCATATTGACTGGATGCTGTTGGGAGTTAGGAGAAGTACAAGAAATTCTGTAGCTTCTAAGCCTTCCTGGATCTTTTCGCTAATCGAGTCGCCAACAACAATTTGCCCAGAGTCCATCCAAACCGCAATACGACGCCCTTCCAAAGCCTCTACAAACTTTTCCGCCAACTCCTTGTCTTTACTGGAGTATGACAGGAACACATCAGGTCTGCTCATGTCAGCAACTTTATCTCCTCAAACCAAACGTTCTCTGGGCATCTAACTATTTTGCCACGCATTTACTGGAAGTACGATATTCACATGATGCAAGAATTGCTAGGGGACAAAGATGTAAGAACGACGATGGTTTATACCGATGTGTTGAATCGTGGCGATCGCATTGTCTGGAGTCCGCTTGACCTTTGATGAGTTAAATGACGAATCCAAAATCCTGTAAGAATGGCATCATAGTTAAGGTACGAACATAGTGGAGACAAGACAACGGTTTACGCACGCCCTTTAGCACGCTTAATTGAACAACTGCAACGCTTGCCTGGAGTTGGTCCAAAAACTGCTCAGCGCCTAGCATTGCATATTTTAAAGCGACCAGAAGCAGAAGTTGAGGCTCTGGCGCAAGCCCTGATTGAGGCAAAAAAACAGGTAGGTTTGTGTACTGTCTGCTTTCACCTATCTTCTGAACCAGTTTGTGAAATTTGCCGCAACCAAAGCCGCGACAACGGAACTATTTGTGTAGTTGCAGATTCTCGTGATGTGATTGCCTTGGAAAAAACTCGTGAGTTTAAAGGCAAGTACCATGTCTTAGGTGGGGTGATTTCCCCGATAGATGGTATTGGTCCAGAACAGTTAACAGTTCAGGCTTTGGTGCGGCGGGTGAGTCAGCACAAGCCTGAAGAAGTGATTATGGCAATTAGTCCAAGTGTTGAAGGTGAGACAACGACACTGTATGTTGGTCAACTACTGAAGCCATTTACCAAGGTGACGCGGATTGCTTTTGGCTTACCTGTGGGTGGAGATTTGGAGTACGCTGATGAGGTGACTTTGGCAAGAGCCTTGGAAGGTCGCCGAGAGTTGGATTAATTATTAGCCAAAGACTAAAGACTAATGGCTAACAATTAATCTAAAAATAAATTATCCATTATGTAGGGTGGGTTCCGGCGCACGACAGTTGAGGTTTTACATTCAGGACTTGCCGCAGCGCCGTAACCCACCATTGTTTTGGAGAGTACTACAAATTGGAGATTTTTTTAATTGCAAGTCCCTTAGGCTAAGGAAAAAAGTTGCTCAGCAAAGTATTCAATCAAATCGCGGTACGCTAGCTGGAAGCGCCAAGATTGGGGTATCCGTTATATAAAGCCTACTCAAAGCTACTCAACAATCTTCATTGCTTATCACTTTGAGTTTGGTTTACTTCCTGCTTCATCCAGAACTGTCGGCAGCACTCTGTCCACAGGCTAACACCATCTAACTGATGGCTTTTTCCAAATTGATAGAGGCGTTTAAGTCTCTATCGCACTCAAAACCACATTGGTCACAATGGAACACTCGCTCATTTAAGGTGAGTGTTTCTTTTATGGTTCCGCAGTTGGAACAGCTCTTACTGCTAGGGAACCATCTGTCAACTACAACTAACTCTGAACCGTACAGTTCGCACTTGTAGGTTAGTTGACGGCGAAATTCAAAAAAGCTCATGTCCGCAATGACTTTTGCAAGCTTGTGATTAGCCAACATTCCTAACACGTTTAAATCCTCAATCCCAAGGAAAGCTGTGGTTTTTGGCTAGATAGGTCGTGAGCTTGTGTAACGTATCCTTGCGGATGTTGGCAATCTTGCGATGCAGTCTTGCTATCTGAGGAAAGCGCCTTGTTCCAGTTGCTCGAACCTTGTTGCTTGTGACGATGCAGTTACTTGCCCGCCTTCAGGACTGGACTCACCAGTCGCTGTGAGTTCGGGCTAACCCTCCAAAGGGCGCTGGCTCGTCTTGGCGGTTCCATAAATTAAGCTTAGAGGCGATTTTTGCGTAAGTCCTGAATAAATGGTGAGCGTACCTCCATTGAACAAGTGCATAAAAATTTCTAGTCCCCCTTATGAAGTAACAGAAGCGGTTGAAACGACAGCCGCCACACAAACAAAAAAGGGAAGCTGGAACAATGGACACCAAAATTTTACTTGAGCAATTCCAACTGGTAAACTTTCAAAAAGGCAAACGGATCACGATACTGGGCGCAGGTATCGCAGGTTTAGTAGCAGCATATGAGCTAGAGCGCCTGGGACATGAAGTCGAAATTATGGAAGGTAGCCCACGCATCGGTGGACGGGTATGGACACACCGCTTTGGTAACTCCCCTGATGCACCTTACGCGGAGCTGGGAGCAATGCGTATCCCAAGCGACCACGATCTTACTCTGCACTACGTACATGAAATGGGACTTTCTGACAAGCTGTGCAAGTTTATGACAGTCTTCGAGGAAAGCAATGCAATGATGAACATCAACGGGCAAGTGCTGCAGATGAAAGACGCACCCCGTGTATTGCAACAAACAGAAGGTGGTATCTTCAGTGACACTCGCTACAGTGATTTAACTCGCCTGTTTGCTGCTTGGCTCAAAACTATTATTAATACTATCGCTCCTGGTAATCTCCGTTCTGATTTTGAACGCGACTTGAACTCTCACTTGATGGATGAGTTAGAGCGCTTAGATTTAAACCCCTACTTTAGCGAAGACGGCGAAACGATTGACTTGCACTCATTCCTGAGACAAAACCCAAGCTTCCGGGCAAAGTGTTCTCAAGGATTGGATATTTTCCTCGGCGACATCATGACAGAAACCAGCCACGACTTGTTGCAACTCAAAGGTGGGATGGATCAACTCATCCAACGTTTAGCGGCATCAATCAAAGGTTCTATCAAGTCCAACCAAGAAATCGTCGCCCTGCGTGTGCAAAAAGACCATGTCCAAATCACCTGGAAGGAAAATGGACAGTTGCACACCAAGATATGCGACTACGTACTATGCACCATTCCCTTCAGTGTATTACGCAAAATGGAATTGAGCGGTTTTGATGATGATAAACTTGATTCGATTCACAACACTGTTTACTGTCCCGGTACCAAGGTGGCGTTTCACACTCGTGAATCCTTCTGGGAAAAGGATGGTATCAAAGGTGGTGCTTCCTTCAGTGGTGAAGGTGTACGTCAAACATACTACCCAAGCGTAAAGTTCAACAAGCAGCATGGTAGCGTGATGTTGGCTAGCTACACCATCGGTGACGATGCTCAACGCATGGGGATGATGTCTGAGTCTGAGCGCTTTGATTACGTCCAAAACACTGTAAGCAAGATTCATCCTGAACTGAATACACCTGGTGTGATAGTGGACAAAGCATCCATTGCTTGGGGTAACTACAAGTGGAGTGCTGGCGGATGCACAATTCACTGGGATTCGACAGATGGCTCTAGCAGTTACCTCAAAGCGCAAAGACCTCAAAACACTCTGTTCTTTGCTGGTGAACACTGCTCTCGCTTCCCAGCATGGTTACAAGGTTCCATTGAGTCGGCACTGGAAGCGGTTTACGATATCCTCAAGCACAAGCCAGTTGCACAATCTACTGCTGTGCCCGTAGCCAACTCCTGGAACAAAAATCCTCTTTTGGTCACAGTTGGAGTTCGGTAGTTATAACCACGTTCATCTTAACTATTACAGTTCGGAGGTAAGCATCAAGAAAATTTAACCAGCTAATAGTCCATATTCAATTCAGCTAATAAATCCCTTTTTGTTTCGCCCGCAATTAGCGGGCTTTTTTAATGCAGTGGAGAATCAGGAATTGCACGAACACATTTGCCCATCCTCATCACAAGTTTTATAGGTAAATATTACAAAAGTCTACGCTACTATTTTGTAAGGTGTTACCCTTACTGAATGTAGAGTCAATGATTTCAATACCAACTGCATTGTGATGTGTTGTATGGCTTATATTCGTTAGGAACAACGTGTTTCTGACCAGAAAATTCCCTCCCGTAATAACCGTCATCAAAACCACGAGCAAACTCACCACCAGCAGTACGCGGCTTGTAGGTGTTTCCTTTTCTTTTACTCTGTTGTCCTTGCCGATACCCATCAGCGTAGGCTTGAGGATGATACCCTGGGTCTTGGTCAATAGCCCAGTTCGTCACAGGATAGCAGTAGCTTATTGGACCTCTATAAAACGGATAGTTTCTATATAGGGGATAGGGATAGTAACGTCGAGGGTGAGCTTGAGCTGGCTGGTTGTTGACTAGAAAACCAGTAGCAGTGGCTAAAGCTACTAAACTAGCAGTAATAATCTTTTTCATAGTTGCGGTCTCCAGAGTTCATTAACTCCTGGTACTTTTAAGATATCGTTTCAAATCTTTAGGCGACATCACCTGAGAGGATGACCGACTAGTCGATTTTTGAAAAATTTTCAGCATGGCAACAGTTGCCACTGCCACTATCCGTTACTGGTAATACTAAATACATTAAGACGCAATCAGGATTGCTGTATTTTTATTTTTTCTCTACCTACAATTTTAATCAAATTGAAGCGAAGTGATAACTTTAAAGAAAGCATTTGACTCAAATTAATAGAAAGATTTTCAAGTGATTATTGAGTGGATACACTACTCTTATTCCAAAAAAACGCGACAAGCTTGGAAATGCTTTATCTATTGTTGATATGTGGTTTAATTCTTATCAAGTTTAGTTAGGTTTAACACTCCTAATCCTTTTGATTTCCCTGCACCTGCCAAAAGTTAAAGTATTTATATAATTGGATTTAAGCCTTGTGATAGTGTATTCCTCATCACAGAGAAGTTTAGGCTGATAGTATATTCACTTCACCACTTTAGAGGAAATAGCTATGCCTGGTGGTCATGCAAGTCATAAAGGTACTGGTGACAAACCCAACGTCAACGCAAGCGGTCAGATTAATTTGTCAGCTGCAGACAAATCAGCAGATCCTGAGGATATTCTGCAAGAAGGCATTTTGACAAATACGACCAGAACTCAAGAATTTGTGGATTTTCCTCCTGCTCTCGAACGCCCCGGTGAGGAAGCACAAACTGGGAACGAAGAGGAATAAGACTTTTGGTACTTCAAAGCCATACTTCAAGTCTTAGCGAATGCTTGCTCCCTACCGTACTTGTTAGGTAGGGTAGCAGACTGTAAACAAAATTATCCGGATTACCAACTGAGGGGATAGTCTACGCTAGTTAGGAAAGCTGTTTGGACAGGGTTGATCTTAATGCAACCCTCGCAACCAAACACTGCCTCTCTAAGGAACAGGAGATGACACCGTGAGTAGTCTGGGCAAAAAAAGATTAGAAGCTGCTTTGGCGATCGCCTCTTACGCTGTTGGTAGCGGTGCTGCTTCAGCCGCGCCAACTCCGGGCGTGGAAATTCCTAAGCAGTTGATTTTAACTGCTTCTGATATCCTAATGTACACCAATATCTGGAAAATCTATTTTGAGGAAGATTTATCCAGTAAAGGAGTTCTAGAAATGCTGGCAGAGGTGGGTATAGTTGTCGTTGCAGCAACGGGGACAGCTTATATTGTTGCCAAAGGAAGCACAGCTCTATTAAATGAGATTACAGATTGGCTCGGACCAATGGGATGGGGCGTCTCGGCGGCAATATCAGGTTCTTTAACTGGTTTATTTGGAGCTGCGTGGGCATTATATTGCGATCGCCTTTACTTTCAAAAAGAGTCTCAACCCGCTTAACAGTACGTAGCGCCCTCGCGAGGGCAAAAAGATTCAGATTCCCGACTTCTTAAAGAAGTCGGGAATCTTGTTGTTCACGTAGCCGAAGGCAGCCCGTAGGGCTTATGATTTAGGATTGCTATAGTATTGCATGGTGGTTTAATTATCCTTACTTTCTATAGCAATAATTTCTGATGATTAACCGCCGTAAGTTTCTCATAAGTTTAGCCGCTACCTCTTCAGTATTAGCTTCTCCCCCAAAATTGGCAAGAGCAGCGCGTAAACCATTATTAAAACCCAAGCGTTTGCAGCCAGGTTCTGTTGTGGGAATTGTCAGTCCTGCTAGTGCAACATTTGTCCGCGAACAACTTAATATTGTTATCGATGCAGTCAAGGCGTTGGGACTAGTACCCCGGCTCGCACCTCATGTGCTGGAACGCTATGGTTATTTAGGAGGCAAAGATAAAGACCGTGCTGCTGATATTAACCAGTTTTTTAGCGATTCCTCTGTAGCCGCCATTTTACCAATTCGCGGTGGGTGGGGAGCTAGCCGGATTTTGCCTTACTTAGATTACCAGCGCATCCGCCAAAATCCTAAAATTCTGGTTGGTTTCAGTGATATAACAGCTTTAATTCTCGCATTGAATGCTCAGACGAACCTAGTCACATTTCACGGTCCCAATGGACTAAGTTCTTGGAGAACGACGCAAACAGATTATTTTCGCCGCGTTTTGTTTAGCGGTGAAACTGTTACTTTTCAAAACCAAAAAGATGGCGACGATTCTAACCGTTTGATGCAGGTGAAGTACCGGGTACAAACTATTACTTCTGGTAAAGCAAAAGGCAGGCTGATTGGTGGAAATCTATCGGTACTGTCAGCTATTGTCGGTTCTCCTTACTTACCTGATTTCAAAGGTGCAATTCTATTTTTGGAAGATTTGAACGAGAATATTTACCGTATAGACCGTATGATGACTCAGTTGAAAATTGCGGGTATATTTGACAAACTCGCTGGCTTTATTTTTGGACAATGTTCCAATTGTTCGCCTGACGCTGACTACGGCTCTCTCACCCTCGAAGAAGTATTATGGGATCACATCAAACCGCTGGGCATTCCTGCATGGAACGGTGCGATGATTGGTCATATCGAAAATGTGTTGACATTGCCTATTGGTTTAGAGGTGGAAATAGACGCCGATGCTGGGACGATTCGGATGTTAGAACCTGCTGTGCAATAGTAAACCTCTTGCACTAGTCAAATTTATGAAAATGAAACCACAGATTAATATCAAGTCCGCTTAATTACTTATAATTCCTGCCTGACCTCACCCCAACCCTCTCCTTAATAAGGAGAGGGTGCCGTAGGCGGGTGAGGTTTTTCGTTTTTTATAAGTGTTTACCCGGACATGATATAACACAGATAATTCATCTGTGTTCATCTGTGTCCATCTGTGGTTCTAAATATCCATTAATCACACTTCTATAAAACAACCCTTTCCCGCTACCGGGGAAGGGTTAGGAGGAGGAGTTCTGCGGGAATTACTGGTAATCGATAGATTAAAACACACCAACCTTGTCTGTCTTCTCCCAAGGAAGTTCCATATCAACCTTGCCCATATGACCATAGGCTGCTAGTTTTCTGTAAAACCCACCTTTACTCAGTGACGGTAGATATCTCAAGTTGAATTGCTTGATGATTCCTGCAAGCCGGAAATCAAAATACTTCTCAAGAAGTGTTGTAATTTCCTCATCAGAAATTTTGCCTGTCCCAAAAGTTTCTACCTGAATACTGACAGGTCTAGCAAGCCCTATAGAGTAACTTAACTGCACCTCACATTCATCAGCAAGGTTTGCTGCTACCACATTTTTAGCTGCATAACGGGCAGCATAAGCTCCCACTCTATCTATCCTCACTGGGTCTTTCCCACTCAAAGCTGAACCACTGTGCTTTGCATATTCACCATAGGTATCTATGGCATTCTTTCTTCCTGTTAAACCAGAATGAGCTGCAGGACCTCCTTTAATAAAGGGTCCATCAGGATTGATAAATATTCTTGTATTTTCATCTGGTTTAATTTCTTCATTCTCAAAGACAGGTTGAATCACTGTCTCGCGAATATCATCTTGGAGTTGTTTTAAATCAGGTTTTGATGCTTTGTTTTGACTGGCAATGACGGTGAGGCTGTGGATTCTATAAGGTCTGCGATTTCTATATTCAACCCCTACCTGAGTTTTCCCATCCGGGGTAAGATATGAAAGTGTATTTTGCCGTCTGACCTCACTCAGTTGCTTTGCAAGTTTATGTGCCAACCATATTGGCAACGGCATGAGAGAATATGTTTGATTGCAGGCAAAACCAAAGACATTTGCTTGATTCTTGACAGCAATTTTTTCTATCTGTTCGTCAGATAAATTTTTTTCATCAAAAAAACGGTCTTCATCGACACGTAATTCTTTGAGGCTCGTCAAAATACTACAGGTTTTACCATTAAATTCTTTCTGTTCGTAGCCAATATCATCGATAACCTGTCTCGCTATATTGGTGAAATCTACGTTGGCGCTTGGTTCAAATCTTGCTGCAATGAAAACGATGCCTGTAGATACAGCACATTCTGTAACTACTCTGGCAAAGGGATCTTGTTGAAGAAAACGGTCTACAATTGCATCACTAATTTGGTCGCAAAGTTTATCGGGGTGTCCTTCGGTTACGGACTCGGATGTAAACATGAAGTCTTTTTTCATAGTACCTGGCGACTAGAAGTCGCGGCTACACGAACGAAGTCCCTTCGGGTATCTCCTGAGCCTTCGGCACCGCTGCGCCGAACGGAGACGCTGCGCGTTCGCGTTCGCGGAGCGTACGCTTTGCGCTCAGCGTCTCTGAAAGAGATACGCCGATTGCCTAGCTTGGGAGACCCGCCGTAGGCACTGGTCTCACCACCTACGCGGACTGTATCAAGCCTGCGTAGGCAGGTTTTGTTTGTATAGCCTCAGACTGGAAGTCTGAGGATGCAGCAAGATTTTCATCTTGCTTAATATTCTTCGTGCTTTCATTTACCAGCAAAGGTAGCAAAGCACTAGCGGCAATGACAGCGCCATCGACAATATCAATTGGCGCAATCCTCAACAGACTCCTTAGTGGTGGGAAAGCTATAGCCAGCAACTGTAGAGCAAAAGAACCTGCAAGGGCAGCATTTAAGTAGGGATTGTTCGGCAGTTTTTCTTTACTAAATATGCTGTGGTTTTCAGAACGGCAGCTAATTGTATGCAGCAGTTGCCCTGTTGTTAAGCTCATAAATGCAATAGTGTTTGCCTGCGGTCCTATGCCACCATATTTCACGATACCGTAACCATAGGCGGCTAAAGTACTCACAGATAGTGTTGCTGACTCAAAGGCGATTCTTCCATAATCGGAAGTTTTGATAATTGGTTGGTCAGGGTTACGGGGTTGCTGACTTAACACGTCTGGTTCTGGTGCTTCCAAGGCAAGAGCAAGACCTGGGAAGATATCGCTGACCAAATTCAGCCAAAGGAGTTGTATTGCATTCAAGGGTTCGCCTAAACCAACGGCGGTGGCGGTCGTCATCACCATGATTTCGCTTAGGTTTGTAGCAAGCAGGAAGTGAACGGATTTTCTGATGTTGTTGTAGATTGTCCGTCCCCGACTGACGGCAATAATCATGGTTTCCAACTTGTCATCTTCTAGGACAATATCTGCAACCTCACGAGCCACATCGGTTCCCCCTTTGCCCATCGCCACACCAACTTGTGCAGCTTTGAGAGCAGGAGCATCATTGATGCCATCGCCTGTCATGGCAACAACTTTTCCTGCTGCTTGCAAAGCTTGGACGATTTGCAGTTTATTGCTAGGACTGATGCGGGCAAAAACATCTACTTTGTCTGCAAGTGCTGTCAATGCTTCACCAGACAGATTGTTGAGGTTAGTTGAATCGAGAATTTCTAGTTTCTCATCTCTGCTCAACCCTAATTCCTTGGCGATCGCATAAGCAGTTGGGCTTTGATCCCCGGTAATCATCACCGTATCAATGCCAGCTTGATGGAAGCCTGCTATCAACTGTTTGGCTCCCTTTCTGATGGGATCTGCCATCCCCACAAGACCCAGCCATGTCAGGTCTTGTTCATAGTTGTTCCCGTTGCTGGTATCATTAACGTGGCGATAAGCGACCCCAAGCACCCGCAGCGCTTTCCCTGCCATGCGGTCATTTTCAATCTCCATCGCCTCCCTATCTTCTTCTAAGAGAGGCACCACTTCCCCATTTTTCACCCACCATTTGCATATCCGCACAACTTCTCCTGGGCTGCCTTTAACAGCAACAAACTTGTGCTGCTCATGAGTGCCATGTACAGTACTGATGATGTTACGGTTTTCTGAGCGCAGGTTGGTTTGCAACAGTGGGTACTTTTGCCTTAGGTCTGCCACATTCACCCCGGCACTGATAGCCATGTAAATTAAGGCATTCTCTGTTGCCGAACCTTTGGCGGAAAACTCACCATCTTGCTCTTGGTTGACTTGACTTTCGTTGCACAGAACCGATACATGAATCAGCTTTAACAGTTCATCGTAAGCATAGGGGTTGATATCTTCATCCCCGTTGATAAACTGACCGTCAGACACCGTGATGTGTTTACCATCTGTATGTACCTCGACGACTGACATCCGGTTCTCTGTGATGGTTCCGGTTTTATCCATGCAGATTGTCTGCACGGAACCCAAAGCTTCCACAGCACTGAGACTGCGGACGAGGACGTTATTCTTCCTCATATCTTGGATACCCAGCGCTAGGGTTGTGGTGGCGATGGTGGGCAACCCTTCAGGAACCGCAGCCACAGCAAGAGATATGGCTGATTGCAGCATTTGCAGTAAACCATATCCCCGCAGCACTCCGATACCAAAAACTCCACCGCAAATGACCATACCAATCGCAACCAGTTGACTGCCAACCTCGTCGAGTTGTCTTGCTAGGGGGGTTTCTGTTGCCTCCGCCTCGCCAACCAGTTGTTGGATCTTGCCCATTTCTGTATATCCGCCTGTCGCCACAACCGCAGCCAACCCTTGTCCGCCTGTGATTAAAGTCCCCTTATAAGCCATGTTGGTGCGATCGCCCAAGGGGACATCTTCACCAGCCAGGGTTGCAGTTGTTTTGGTAACAGGTATGCTTTCTCCAGTAAGGGCAGACTCATCAATGCTCAAATTATCAGCATCAATCAGTCTGGCATCTGCTGCTAAGTAGCTGCCGGGTTTAAGAACTAAAATATCTCCTATGACAACATCTTCTGTAGGAATTTCTATTTGTCTGCCATTTCTAATCACTAAATTCGATGTTTGTTCGCGACTTCTCAGGGAATGAATGATTCTTTCTGATTGGCTTTCTGTTGTATAACCAATGACGGCATTGAGACCAACAACACCCATAATCACCAAGGCATCAATAAGTCCTCCAGTGAGAACTGAAACCCCAGCAGCAACACCCAGCAAAGCAACCGGCAGAGATTTGAATTGGTTAATTAAGATACTTAAATCAGAGCGAGTTGCTGCTTCAGATAGGACATTAGGACCATATTTATTCAGGTTTTCTGCGGCAGACTCACTTGATAATCCCGATGCTTTTGAGGTGTTTAATGCATCCAGGACGGTGTTAACTTCTATGAGATGCCAGTTTTCTACCCTTTGCTCTTGGGCATTCGCTAGAGGTTTTCTTGATTCTTGTTTTGTTTTGGTCTTGATCTTTGGTAATTTTTTTGCTTGAGTCCCGTTTTGTTTTTGGTAATCTAAAACTATTTCTTCTATCAAAAATGCAATTTTATCATCATTATTCTTACCATTAAATTTGACAAGAATATTGCTAGTTAATGGGTTAGCAGAAACGAAACTAATGTC
This sequence comes from Scytonema sp. PCC 10023, assembly GCF_963920835.1. Taxonomy (NCBI): domain Bacteria; kingdom Bacillati; phylum Cyanobacteriota; class Cyanophyceae; order Nostocales; family Scytonemataceae; genus Scytonema; species Scytonema sp. PCC 10023. The sequence goes on along the minus strand of NZ_CAWUDP010000026.1, from coordinate 91,202 downwards.
TGGCTTATTTGAGAGAGAACGTTCAAGGTAACTTTTCAGAGATTCTGAACGGTAAAGTTCATTAACTTTGTATCTGGCTCTCCCTTTTGTAGTATGAATGACTTGAATCACAGAAAGTAATGCTCCTATAATGCCTGCCCCTGAAAAAATTTTCATCAGTCAATAGTTCAAAAGTCTTGATTATGGACTATTGACTAATGACTATTCTTCTTGTAATTACGATTGGTCTCCATCGTTGAATTTTAGAAAAGTGTCGAAGGCATACCAAGTCAAAGTGTACCAGGGAATTTCATCAATTTGCAGCCCTTTAGTAAGCAACTGTCGGATGGCAAGGGCACTTAATCCTAGAGGTAGCAGCAACCGCAAATCAACAAAACCATTGGTTATTCTTGCAACATCCGCGTTTACATCAGATACCACATGCATTAAGTCCTTAGCTACCTCGGATTTCCCATTTGTAGAATAGTTTTGGGCAGTTTGAGAGCTAAATTGTCCCTGCTTCTGTTTTATCAGGTCAGTATTTACCTCTGCAGCTAGATTTTCAATAACTTCTCCAGCTTCTGCCACTGCTTCTTTGCACCTCTGTGAAAGTGCAATTCCCTCTTTGATAGCTGCTTGGACTGTAGGTTGTTTCACTGCTGCTGCAACAGGAAGAATAACAGGTGCAGCAACAAACGCTGTGATACCCTCGACAATTTCAGGTATATTAAGTGTTTCCAAGTCGAATGTAGATGCCATCTGAGAATTTCCTCTGGAAGCAGACAATATAGAAGCGTAGTGAAACGGCTTTATCAACGCATCAATCTAAAGTTACAGAGGCAAAATTGAAGCGATCGCTACACGCCCTCACCCTCAACTCGTTTTTTATAAGGAATACACGAGTAAATCTATACAATTTGGAAACCGATATTAACGGCAATTCTATCAAAAGATAGAAGCTGATAATTAATATATTTTAAGAATTAAGCATAAAACAACAAACGCGCGGAACCTTATGCAAGCTCATAGCCCCACTATTTTTAATAAAATAGTGGGGCTTCTACTGTAGAGACAATGAATTAGAGACAATGAATTCTCACAGGTGAGCAACCAAAGCCCTAGCTTCGTTCATAGAAGAATCTGATTGTGCAAACTTCTTAAGTTCCTCTCTTAATTCAGTCGGGAGGTAACTTAAAGCGCTACCTTGCCATCCTCTTGTTACTTGATATTCTAGATTTCCGCAGTACACATCTCCTTTGTGAATATGCCATCCCCAGGTTGCTGGGATCACGTCATATCCAGCCAGAGTTTGAGTCAGGTATCGTGTAATTTGCTCAAGGTTTTGTCGAGTTTTCATAGCTGTTTAGAAATTGAACTTTTTTTGTAGAAACAACACAAATGAAGTATAAGGGCGCAAAATTAGCTAACCGTTTGCTTGGGAATTTACTAATGACCTTTACAGTCTTGGTAACGGCAAACGCAGTCAATACCAAAAAATGCGCTCATTGTCGGTAGCAGCAGAAGGTCTTTGTTAGTAGCGTTGGTCTAGATTGCCAACATTTATTTAACAAATCTCAACGTTGCTTTATACTTTGATAGTAGTTACTCTCGACACTAAAGTTACCTGCCCATAGGTTTAACCTGCACGCAATCTAAAGGACGATTAGTATGCTAAAAAAGCAATTGCATCTCATCCAGATGAGGGGTAAGATAAGCAGAATGTCACCACCCGTTAGTAATAGGTGAATATTGCTATCTGCCCTTCGCTATCGCTTGCGTTGGAGTTTTTTTCAGCCGTTAATGACAACCTGAAGAAATGAGTTTGCCTTCTTCAAAGTACCGCTCATAGAAGCTTCACACCCTAACTACACGTTGATTTAACATGAACCACTCCGCCAGATATATGAGACAAAGTTTCAAACAGAGGTAACGTATGCATTAAGGTAGAAACATTCGCAAGTTAAAACAAGACAAGCGAGTGCATCGTGATCAGGCACAACAGTGGCATGTATCCAGAATTTACGCGGCGGCATCTACTTGGCATTTGGATCGCAGGCGTCACTGCGGCGATTTCCTCACCAGCATATGCTATTAAGCGCAAATCGGGGAGTATATCGATGACAACAGACGAGCAACACAGACAGGCAAACGCTTTTGGACGCTTACTTGCACGACCGACGCCGCAGTCCGTAGGAGGCGTTGTACCACTCGGTCTGCAATCACTAGGACTAGATGCCAAGCGCGACGGTCTCCTCTACGTGCCTGAAAGCTACCAAGCATCAAAACCTGCACCGTTGGTGTTGATGCTACATGGCGCTGGCGGTAATGCACAAGGTGGTCTAACTCCATTCCTAGAACTTGCTGATGCAGCTGGGGTTATCCTGCTTGCACCGTCATCTCGTCGCCAAACATGGGATATGCTGTTCGGACAGTACGGTCCTGATATCACTTTTATCGACTCTGCGTTAGCAATCACGATGAGCCGCTACGCCATAGATGAGACACGCATTGCTGTTGAGGGCTTCTCTGATGGTGCCTCCTACGCACTTAGTATCGGTATCACGAATGGCGACTTGTTCACCCATATCATAGCGTTTTCACCAGGGTTTATGGCACCGGCTTTGCAGCAAGGCAAGCCGCGCATCTTCATTTCACATGGTAAGTCGGACACTGTTCTGCCAATCAATCGATGCAGCCGCAAGATTGTGCCGCAGCTACAAAATGTTAGCTACGAGGTGTTATATCAGGAGTTCAACGGTTCCCACACAGTCCCCCCAAATATTGCACAGTCTGCACTGACCTGGTTTACTGCTAGGCAGGATTGACGTTTCCCCGGCTTTTTGTCCAAATAAGGGAGTACCAAAAAATAAATTATCCATTATGTAGGGTGGGTTAGACGCACGACAGTTGAGGTTTTACATGCAGGACTTGCATTGCGGCGTAACCCACCATTGTTTGTGTCACTACAAATTGGATATTTTTTTAATTGGAAGTCCCTAAATGCAAGCGTTGTTTCGATAGCCCGGGGATTTTTGGTTTACTGACATCTAGCACCAATAAAAATTGATGCTTGTTAATACTCAGTACTAAGCCTGAAGCCCTTATTTAACCGATAAAAGCTCAGAAAAGTGATGTAACTTTCTTGCGCTGCTTTTGACTCACCCCTGGGTTATACGGATAGGTGCAAGATCTGAGTTTACTGACTCGCCTTAAAACTGTAGGCTTTCGCCAATTGCCCAAAAAGACTTTTTTATAAAAAAGCCAATACTAGCAAGCATCCTAGCAATTTTTCTCTTGCAAAATTTAATGAGCGATCGCGCTAAGAAGTGCATAAGTCAAATTCATCGACATTTACTAAGGATTAGAAGGAGAGCAAAGCAAGCTAAACCTTCAAATCCAACAATTTCTTAATCAATATTAGGAGCCAAACATATGACAACATACGACCCTAATTACTCTCCACAACCTTGCGAATTCACAATCCCTATCAAATTGAACGTACCCATCGAAATCGAGCCAAAACTATTGGTAAGAGCCCCCGGAACTGTTAGACAAAAAGTTCCTGTCTATCTCGAACCCGATATCTACCTCGAACCAGAAGTGCAAGCACAACCACCTGTGTGTACTTTAAAGAATGGCTACAACTAAAGAATACTCACAAGAGCAACTAGTAGCGCAACAATCATAAGCAAGATAGGCACTTACTGAGTGCATAAATCAAATTCAGCGACATTTATTACCAATTAGAAGGAGAGCAAAGCAAGCTGAACCTTCAAATCCAACAATTTCTTAATCAATATTAGGAGCCAAACATATGACAACATACGACCCTAATTACTCTCCACAACCTTGCGAATTCACAATCCCTATCAAATTGAACGTACCCATCGAAATCGAGCCAAAACTATTGGTAAGAGCCCCCGGAACTGTTAGACAAAAAGTTCCTGTCTATCTCGAACCCGATATCTACCTCGAACCAGAAGTGCAAGCACAACCACCTGTGTGTACTTTAAAGAATGGGTACAACAAAGAATACTCACAAGAGCAAATAGTAGTACAACAATCATAAGCAAGATAGGCAATTATTGGATGCTATGATTCATCTTAGCTTCTGATTTTTACTCACACTTTGCCAGTTTTAGGAAGCCTTTAACTACCCTAAATTCCGTGGTGGGCTTCCCATCCTCTTTTTTTGTCCCAAGTTTTTAAGCTGTTGCACATTTAATTTGCACGTTATTTTTTTATGACCTTTATTAGTCATTTGTTCTTTGTCCTTTGTTTGTACTAATAAGTATGACCAAGAAAGAACAAAGGTGTCAGTCGCTACTGAGCCAGTTCGGGGTGAATGTGCGACTCGCGGATAAGTAGAGGGTACTTACCGCCCCCACCAAATCTTCAATTTGGTGGTGCTTCTAGGTGATGGGTTCAAGCCCTGACGGAGAATGCATTCTGACTCCTGCATTCTGAACGCGAGTGCGTGTCCGCAGGACATATTCTGACTTGTTCTTTTGACGGCTTTCCAAACCCAGGTTTACATGACTAATGACTAATGACTAAGGAGAAATCTCATAAAAAAATATGCATTTTAAATGTTTGTTAGCTGAGTACGAAAGTTTAGCATTGGTTGAAAGTTATGTCTGCTCTCCCCGATCCAACTTGCCATTCACAAAAACGCAAAATTCAAATTATATTAAAAGTACCTATCGACATTGAACTAGATGTGTTAGGGATGCCGCCTACACATGAGCGCCAACTTGAGGTTCAAGAATTGTTGAAGTTGATTGAAGATTCTGGTGCGATCGCTATTAGTAATGTAGGTCAAGCTGAGCTTAGTGACAATATCCAGGTTTCATCAAATCAACTTGAAAGTGATCGGTCGGAAAGTTGCCAGATTGTTTCCACTGTTACCCAAATCCAAAAGCAGCAAGATTGCGCAGAAAATCATCAAGAAGACACAACAGTAAAGAGTCAATCCATAGATTCTTTTACTCATATTCAAGATACGCAAGACAAGTCAAAAAATCATCAAGAAGACACAATAGTAGAGTATGAAATCATAAATACCTTGTTGCTTGAGCAAGGTTTTGCAGTGATTCCACCACTGAAACCGCAATTAAAGAAAAGACTTACAAAACGCGTATTGGACTCACTTAACGATGGTTTAGCCTTTGCTGTTAACACTGTAGGAACAATCACGTTTATGGGCAAACTTGCTAACTATAGCTGGGAATAACACAACGCCCAATCGGAAAACATAATAAACAAGAGTGCAAAAGCCAATATTTTTGAAAATAAACCACAAATTAACCACAGATACACACAGATAAATAACTAGTTTTCATCTGTGTGCATCTGTGGTTTTGTCTATTTTAAAATAATATTACAAGAAGTCTAATAATTGCTAAATTATAGCCCTAGTATTAAACTAGGGCTAATTTGATATCTACACATTGTCGGATTGATTAAGCGGGCAGGAAGCCCGGCACCCAATCAAGGGTAGTTAAAGGCTTCCCAGAACTCGCAACTTCTGAGCAATCAGCAATTAAGATGAATTTTGGCATCTAATAATTGCCTATCTTCGTTATGATTGTTGTACTACTGGTTGCTCTTGTGAGTATTCTTTGCTGTACCCATTCTTTAAAGTACACACGGGTGGTTGTGCTTGCACTTCTGGTTCGAGGTAGATATCGGGTTCGAGATATACAGGAACTTTTTGTCTAACAGTTCCGGGGGCTCTTACCAATAGTTTTGGCTCGATTTCGATGGGTATGTTCAATTTGATAGGGATTGTGAATTCGCAAGGATTTGGAGAGTAATTAGGGTCGTATGTCGTCATATGTTTGGCTCCTAAGATTGATGAAGAAATTGTTGGATTTGAAGGTTCAGCTTGTTTGCTCTCCTTCTAATTCTTAGTAGATGTCGGTGAAATGAACTTATGCACAAATGGTACGACGCTTGCGAGCGCATTCACCCCATTTATCTTGCTCTCAGTTGCTCTCAGTTGATTGTGGTGACTGGTAATTCTTGATTTGGATAAGTTTCAAGGTAATTTAGAATTCATTTACAAAGAAAACATTAAATTGAAGTAGGGTGCCTTAACTCAACCATCTATAATTTGACGAATTTATCGAATTGTGGCACCCTTTGAAAAACCATAACTGGGTTGTTGGAAAAAGCTTGTGAAGAACATTTTCACGATGGTAGCGTCTTAAATTACTGATATAGTAGCTGGCGAAAGCGATATTGCGGCTTGTCAAACGCAGACGCTCGTACACGTCCCTAGGGTTGTGTACCCGTTCGTTAGGGTTGTCGATTTGCTGTGGGAATCAATTCCCTACGTAGCGAAGCGCAAGTCCTCGCGCTAAGGACTAAAAACCTGAAAAAACAGACGGGTATGAAACCTACGGAAACCTGCATCTGCAGGTTTTGTTTGTTTAGTCGCTCTGAAAAAATCGCCAGTAAATTTCAAAAAAATGCTCTAGAAGCTGATTTAGGAGTTGAACGGATCTTGTTGATAATGAAGCGCTCGCTATCTATACTGACTCTTTGCTCTACTTTTGTCTCTCTTATTGCACCATACGCTGTTATCGCTGCACCACCCAGAACACCAGACAAAACAGTCAATTGTGACATCTTGGTTGTGGGTGGAGGACTTTCTGGTGCCGCTACGGCTTATGAAGCATTACTTGCAGGGCAAACAGTTTGTTTTACGGAAATTACGGATTGGCTGGGAGGACAAATTTCTTCGCAAGGGACTTCTGCACTTGATGAACGACCAACACAGCGTAGCAAATTATACTATTCTCGTGGATACCTAGAATTGCGAAACCGGATTGAGCGCAAATACCGTGGCAACCGCAACCCTGGTGATTGTTGGGTAAGCGATTCCTGCTTTCTCCCCCGCGATGGTCATGAAATCTTGACTTCGATGCTTAAAGATGCGGAAAAAAAGGGCAAAGGAAAGTTGCAATGGTTCCCAAACACGGTGATTAAGGAGTTGGAATATAGTGGCGACGGAAAAATCATTAGTAGTGCGATCGCCATCCAACATCAACCAGCCAAAGGCGCACCACCTCTCAACACCTTTCCTTTATCTCAAACCATCGAAGACGCTTACACCTACGAAAACTCTTCTCGCTTTACCAAAACCATTGTCCGCTTTGCCCCCAAGCAAACCAAAGGCAAAACTTCAGGTAATGCCCCGAACTGGTATGTTGTAGACACTTCGGAAACCGGGGAAATTATCGGTTTGGCTGATGTTCCTTACAGATTGGGTATTGATGCTCGTTCTTACTTAGAGCCTTCTTCTTCCAGTACTCAAAACGATCCTTTCTGTACCCAAGGTTTTACCTACACCTTTGCAATGGAGGCTACCAAGGACCCGCAACCCCAAACAATGCCTCCATTTTATTCGCAGTATGCGCCATATTATAGCTATGAATTGAAGCGATTGGCAAGCTTTCCCCTAGTTTTTACCTACCGTCGCATTTGGAGTCCCGACAAAGGACAACCAATGGAATTCGGTGGTGTCAAGTTTACAGGTCCGACACCCGGGGACATCTCGATGCAAAACTGGACTTGGGGCAATGATTACCGTCCGGGAACCTCTGCCGATAACTTAATCTTCAATCGTCAGCAGTTACAAGCTTCTGGGCAATTGAAACCAGGAGGTTGGATGGGCGGACTGCGGACAGAAGCCTTACGCAAAGGTGAGGAAATCTCTTTGGGGTACTATTACTGGTTGACAGCTGGGAATACAGATTCCCAATTGGGGGATAGTGTAAAGCAGCCAGAACCAAATCACCGCTTTTTATCAGGGCTAGATTCCCCGATGGGGACAGCGCATGGTTTGTCGAAACATCCCTATATGCGGGAAGGACGACGCATTATTGGACGCCCCAGCTGGGGACAACCCGAAGGCTTTTCTATTTGGGAAATTGATATTTCTCGTCGCAACTATGATGACGAGTATTATCGCAAGACATTACCGCAAGATATGTATCGCCGCCTGAAAGCATCACTGTCTGGTTTAGAAGCAGCATCGGTACTCTCAGGTCAAAAACCTGCGGAAAATGTAGCGCGGCGGACTCGTTCTACAATCTTCCCCGATGCTGTGGGTATCGGTCACTACGCCATAGACTTCCATCCTTGCATGACCAAAAGCCCCCCGGAAGCACCTGGAAATACGGAACGTCCAGGCGAAAGGCGTGGTGCTGGGCAAGCTTATCCCTTCCAAATCGCACTCAGGGCGATGATTCCCCAGAAAATCGACAATTTGCTCGTCGGTGGGAAAAGCATTGCCACCAGTCACATTGCCGCAGCAGCTTACAGAGTCCACTCGTTTGAATGGTCTGCTGGTGCAGCTGCTGGAACGACAGCGGCTTTTGCCTTGAAAAATGGCATCGCACCTTACCAACTGGTAGATAAATTGCCGTTACCAGAACCGCGACTACAAAACCTCAAACAGTTGTTAGAGCAAAATGGCAACCCCACCGCCTTCCCTGATACTTCGATTTTTAACCAAAATTGGGATGATTGGAAATAATGATTAAGAAGAACACAGAACTCAGTCGTCAGAATACATCGCCATACCTAAAATAACGCGGGAGGCAGATAGCCCCGAAGTACCTGGGTCAAGAAATTAAATGAATTGACCCAGGTACGTCATTTATGTCGGGGTGGAATGCCGACACGGTGCGTTTACGAGCCTTGAAGACTTCTTGCCCAAGATTCTATGAATTCGCTAATACTAATATTCTTTCATCATTGATACCGACAACGAAGTTATCAGATATGGTCTTTCTTGCCACGTCAAGTACTGTCGTCTTATCCGTCGCGAACTCAATGGTAAGCGTAGATGGTTTGTACAACTTGTCCTAGAAGGTACACCTTATCAAAAGCCACAGAACTATGTTTCTGATGGGTTAATTGGGCTTGACCTTAATGTTTCCAATATCGCAGTCGTTGCTGATAATCATGCTGATTTGTTGCCTTTTGCAGACAAAGTTCCTACTTTCAGCAAGCAAATAACTAAACTGCAACGCAAGATGCAGCGTTCACAACGTGCCAACAATCCTGAAAACTTTGAACTGGATTTTCAAGCGCGTAGGGGACGTAAAACTGTTACCAAAAAAGGGAAGTCCAAAAAAGGTAAACGCCAATGGAAGAAATCTAGTAACTATCGCAAAGCTGCACAAAAGAAACGTGAACTAGAACGCCGTAAAGCGGCTTACGCTAAGTCTCAAAATCGCCGTGTTGTTAACGAAATTTTGAGGCATGGAAAGGATATCAAGACTGAAAATGTCAGTGTGAAGGGATGGCAGAAACGATATGGTAAAGCCATAGCTGCCAAATCCCCAGGGTTTGTCCAATCAGAACTGAAGCGCAAAGCTGAGAACGCTGGCGGTTCATTCACAAAGTTCTCTACTCAAAAGACAGCGCTATCTCAAACTCCTAAACGACGGTAGCCGCATCAAGAAACCACTGTCAAGAGCGAGTTCACCGGGATGTCACGGGTATTCCTGAGCATCACAGGGACTTGTTTAGCGCTTTTTTGAGTAGGTCAGTCAATCAGGATATGTTGTCATTGCGGGATGTTCTTAACGAGTATCCGGGGCTGGAACCAGTCTTATTGGAGGCGTGGCAACGTCATTTAACTCGCAATTCCCGTAGGCGCGTCCGCTCTTCAGGCTGTCTGATTCACCCGACTAGCGAGTCTCCAGTAAGCCACTAATCACTGACCATGACGCTGCTGAGAGCGAAAAGTCAGTCCTTGGATGTGGCGTGAATCCGCGTCTATGAGCGAGCGCGGAGGGTTCAACCTTGCGGGAATTCAAAATTCAACTTAGGCAAATTCAAAAATTTTTTGAATTTGGAATTGATAATGCATGAATTTCAGCGTAAGCGCACATTAAACCTCTTGCAACAATAAAGTTCTTGTAGGAGGGAGAACTCAGAACTCAAGAATTCTTCTGTATTCTGGGTTCTGTGTTCTGCGCAGCGGCGTAGACGCGTCCCTTGCGCGTGTCCCCTTGGGACTCAGCGGCTTGTCGTCAGACATCGCTACAGTAATGACTGCATGCAAGAACTCTATTAGACTGTTGACTTTTAACTCTTGACTTTTTTAACTCTTGACTCTTGACTATGGACTAAACTAGTTAATCGTAGTGTAGTTTGGTTAAGCTTTTTGGCTAAGTATTTTATGGTTACCAGACTTTCAGCAGCTGTTTACGGAATGGCAACAGCACCAACTATAGCTCCTGAACGATCTACTCAAGCAACGCGCAAGTTATATCCGAATTATAAAGTGATTGTATTAAATGACGATTTTAATACATTCGAGCATGTTCACAATTGTTTGGTAAAGTATATTCCAGGTATGACTAGCGATCGCGCTTGGGAACTTACCAACCAGGTACATTACGAAGGTCAAGCAATTGTCTGGATCGGTCCCCAAGAACCTGCTGAATTGTACCACCAGCAGCTGCATCGAGCCGGTTTGACTATGGCTCCTTTGGAAGCAGCATAATAGTAGAAAAATAAATATAATGACAAAACCCACTGAGGGCAGACTTGTTTGGAATCACTCGACCCATATTAGTGGTCTTATCCCAGTTCTTGAACGTTTAATACGCCAAGATGGGATTCAAACCGTTACACCAGGACAGCTTGGGCGAGTGAAAGGTCACTGCCCTCATTTACAATTGCGAGTATCTGTACCAATTCGGGGTGGCTTTAAGGTGATCGCCCGCCACGGGAAAACAGTGCAAGAGGTGTTTATCCTGACAAATTTGGATCAGAATCAACTCCAAGAGGCGATCGCGATCGCCATGAAAAAGTAATCAGTCTTTTGAAAGAAGTCAGGACACAGAACTCACAATTCAAACAGCATTTGGCGAGTGTTGGTGTATCCATTCTATACAGCTTCATTACTGCTAGCAGTATAAATCTATTTTGATTTCTGAGTTCTGTATTCTGAGTCCTATTCATTAATCTTCAACATGACGCACTGCCAATTTATGAAGCGGCAGACTAACGATGCAAGAAAATGTTAAGAAATATGACAGTGCTGCAGTTATCCTTAAGCTCATCATTATAGTTTCCCAGTCGGGTAAAACTATTTTTTGGATAGCAAAAGCAACACAGTAAACTAGCCAGTAAGAAAAGCTCATCCTAAACAGAATTCGCTCTGTTTCTTCCGCTTCATCCTTTTGCTGCTTGCGCTCCCATAGTAACAATAGACCAGTAATACAAGCTATGAAAGAAAGAAGCACAAAAAAATCGTGACAAACTAAATTTACTGAACTCATGGGTTTCTATCCCAAAAATTTTCTATTTCTATTGGAGATCAGTCTAAAGGAATAATCTTTTGGAATAAGCAAATAGTTACAAACTGAAATAGAGACTCCTATTTTTGTAAAAAAGTGCAAAGAAGTTATAAGTTAACAGTTACCAGTTACCAGTTATCAGTTATCAGTTATCAGTTTCATCCGAAAGGGGAAACACCCCACCAAGAGCACAGAAAGCGTTGGTGTCAGTACAACCACACCAGCCCGCTGCCGTCACTGTTCACTGTTCACTGTTCACTGTTCACTGTTCACTGTTTTAACAACCCTGGGTTTCACAAGCACCAATACTCACCCAGCTACTTGAACCATCTGCCCAATGTTCTTTTTTCCAAATGGGGGCGTTGTGCTTGAGAGTATCAATCGCATAGCGACAAGCTTCAAACGCTTCGGAACGATGGGGACAACCCACCGCGACTAAAACGCTGATTTCACCAACTTGCAAGCGCCCAATGCGATGATAAATGACCACGCGAGTCACAATAGACCATTTTTGACGAATTTCAGCGGCAATTTGATAAAACACCTGCATTGCCATCGGTTCGTAAGCTTGATATTCTAGGGCTACGACAGGTTTACCATCTGTTTGGTTGCGAACCATTCCACTCATGACCACAATTGCGCCGTTTGCTGGGTCATCTGCTTTGGCATAAACATCCTCAACAGACAATGGCGCAAAGCTAATGGCAAAGCTATCTTCAGGTTTCGGTTTTATAGAAGCAGCTGAAGCTGTCAAACCCAAGTTCATCTTAATGATTTTGATCCCTCATAGGGATTTATACACTCACCGCGTCACCATTCTACATCAATTTACAAACAAGTCTGTTGAGAATATTTCTGTAAAGGGGATTGGGGATTAGGGATTGGGGTAGTGGTATATCAAACGAAAAATTGTGTCCGGGGAAATATTGCCGCTCCCCAAGTCGGGAGCATTTCCCCCACTAACGAGTACGTGTGGTGGGGAGGACAGTGACCTCACCAGTTGATCTCGTTTTCATAGTCTATTGATGCAAAATGATTACGTACAAACGGACTTTTTCCGCTTTTTTCTAAAGAATTTTTCGCTTAATTCCTAAAAACTATTATCAATATCTACTTACGCTGGCAGAAAACCTACGCAATAATACGGAAATTAGCAAAAAATTGTCATCCTCCTTTAGACATATTACTATAATGAAGTCACAAAGTCACTATCGGATTCTTCAAACGAATCCGATAGTGACTGAGTCGAGCTATCAAGTGCAGCAAGCACTGATTTGACTAAGAGGTAAGTTCTCACTTAGAGCTACTACTTGGAAGTAGTCTGAGAGTGCCGTACCTCTAGTTATTAGAACTAAAAAAGTAAATGTATACGGAAAAAAGCAAACAAACTTACAGTAGGCAGTGTTCAAAAATCAGCCACTTTGAAACTTTTGCATTTTGAAGAATCTGGAGAACCGTGTATCACATCAGGGCAAGCAATAATTCAATTCTTATAGGAAAAGATATAATGAACCCTTTATTGTCTAACAATGAAGTCGCGAGGCTTGAGGCTCTCCACCAGTATCAGATTCTAAACACATCACCAGAACAAACATTTGACGATTTGGCATTCTTAGCCGCCCAGATTTGCGGTACACCGATCGCATTAATAAATTTGATAGACGCTAACCGTCAGTGGTTCAAAGCCAAAGTGGGGTTAGATGTAGAAGAAATGCCCCGAGATATCGGGTTCTGTCCCCTTTCTATTCATCAACACGATGTTTTGATTATTCCTGACACCTTAGCTGATAAACGGTTTGCCACCAATCCGGTAGTCACTTCTGCCCCCTACGTAAGATTTTACGCCGGAGTACCTTTAATCACACCAGAGGGACAGGCGATCGGGACGATATGTGTCGTTGATCGCGTACCGCGCCTCATCCAACCAGAACAGGTGGAGTCACTGAAAGCCATTAGCCGCCTAATTATCAAAAAACTGGAGTTACGCCGCAATTTAACTCAAGTCGCTAGGATCAAAACAGAGTACCAGCAAGCACAAGAAGCACTGCGGCAAAGCGAATTCACCCTCCGCAGCTTTTTTGACAGTGCGCCGATGATGATGGGGATAGTCGAACTATTAGATAATAATGATATCCTCCATATTTCTGATAATGCTGCCACAGCAAAATTTTTTGGGCTAGCCCCAGGAGCAATGCGAAATCGCCTTGCTAGTGACATCGGTTTGTCACCAGATTATGTGCGCGACTGGATTGATTATTTTCGTCAGGCAGAAACCCTGCAAGAACCCATAAGCTTTGAACATCTTCACAATGGTTTAGCACAGCAGAGGTGGCTAAGAGCCACAGTTTCGGCAATTGGAGAAAGTTCAGTGAACCGTCCGCGATTTGCCTACATCGTTGAGGATATTACTGAACGCAAACAGGCAGAAGAAGAATTGCGTTGGAAAGAAGCGCTTTTGCGCTCAATGACTGGTGTTTCTCCACTAGCATTTTACGTTGTTGATCACCGTACGAGTGACATTCTCTATGTCAATGAACGCTTTTGTGAAATTTGGGGCATTCAACACCTGAAACAGCAAATTGACAGCGGCAAATTGAAACATCAGGATGTTATAAACAAATGCTGCCAATTTACAGAAGTTTCTCCTTTCATCTCCTGTCAACCCACTCCAAGTGAAACCTGCATATGTGAGGACGAAATTTTATTGAATGATGGTCGCACTATCAGGCGTTTTTCCAGACGCATTCAAGATGAAAACGACCAATATTTTGCACGGTTATATATTTTTGAAGATATCACCATACGTAAACAGGCAGAACAGCAAATCCGCGAACGAGCAGCTTTGCTTGATATAGCTACAGACGCAATTATTTTACGTGATTTAAATAATCAAATTTTACTATGGAATAAAAGTGCTGAGAACCTTTACGGATGGAAGGCTCAAGAGGCTCTTGGTAAGAATGCTTCAGAAATTTTAGATAACGAAACGTTGTCGCTACACTGCGAGATTTACAAAAGTGTTTTAGAGGCTGGCTCATGGCAGGGTGAGTTGCAGAAAATCACGAAATCTGGCAAAGAAATTATTGTTCAAAGTCGTTGGACGCTAGTACGCGATGAGCATTGTCAACCAAAATCAATCCTGATTGTTGATACTGATATCACACAGAAAAAGCAACTAGAAAAGCAATTTTTACGCAATCAGCGCATGGAGAGTATAGGCACGCTTGCGAGTGGCATTGCTCACGATTTGAACAATGTGCTATCTCCAATTTTGATGTCGGTACAAATGCTGAAAGCAAAATCTGCTGATGAACGCAGTATACAAATGCTAACGCTCGCCGAAAATAATGCCAAACGCGGTGCAAATTTAGTGAAACAGGTGCTGTCATTTGCCAGGGGAATTGAAGGCGAACATACTATCCTTCAACTGAAGCACTTGATTTCAGAAATGAACCAAATTGTTGAACAAACTTTTCCGAAATCGATAGCCATCCAAACGGAAATTCAATCAAATTTATTACCTGTGTGTGGTGATAGTACCCAACTGCATCAAGTACTGATGAATTTATGTCTCAATGCTCGTGATGCTATGAACGATGGCGGAACTTTAAAAATTGCTGCCAAGAATGTTTTGATTGATGAAAATTTTGCCAAAATGCATCTAGATGCTAAAGTAGGTTCTTACATTGTCTTAACAGTTTCGGATACGGGAGTTGGCATTTCTAACGAACAATTAGATAGAATTTTTGAACCATTTTTCACAACGAAAGAGTTTGGTAAGGGAACCGGGCTGGGACTGTCAACAGTCATGGGCATTATTAAAGGTCATGGTGGGTTCGTCACGGTGTCTAGTCACATAGGCAAAGGCACAAAATTTAAAGTGTACCTGCCAGCAGTCAAGACAACAGCAGGGACGCAGTTTCTGGAAGACCTAGAAATGCCGACAGGTTACGGAGAATGGATTTTGGTTGTAGATGACGAACCTGCTGTCCGAGAAATTACCAAAGCTTCTTTAGAAAATAATAATTATAAAGTAATGACCGCTAGTAATGGCATAGAAGCAGTCGCACTCTACGCCCAGCATAAAGATAAAATTACTGCGGCAATTATCGATATGATGATGCCAGATATGGATGGAGTCACTACCATCAGCACATTACACAAAATGAACCCTCTGCTGCGTATCGTTGCTGTGAGTGGACTCGCGACAAGCGAACAAGTGCCACTAAATCAAGCCTCTAACCTAATAGCATTTTTACCTAAGCCATATACGGCACAGGAGTTACTAAAAACTTTGCGCTCACTTATTTCTAATAATTAGTAAAAGTTAGGATTGGAAGTAGGGGAAGCAGCCAGGGTTCACTTTCGTTTTGCAAACCTTAGATGAGGGAGAATAACAGATAACAAATAACAAATAACAAATAACAAATGACTAATTTGATTCTGGTTGTAGACGACGACGCTTTCACACGGTTACAACTACGGAGTTTGCTACAAAAAGAAGGGTATCAAATAGCAGAGGCAATCAATGGCGAGCAAGCATTAAATGTGTATCTAAAGATACAATCAGATATAATTTTGCTGGATGCCCTGATGCCGATGATGGATGGGTTTACCTGCTGCACTCAATTGCAAAAACTGCCTGGTGGCGCGGAAACACCTGTGTTGATGATTACCGCTCTTGATGACGACGCATCCGTGGAGCGGGCGTTTGCTGCTGGTGCCACTGATTACATTACCAAACCAATGAACTGGCAAGTCTTGCGTCAAAGAGTGCGTCGTCTTTTGGAAGCTCGTCACGCCATGCAGAAATTGCGACAGCAAACCCAGCAGGCGCAGAGTCGCGAAGCGCAACTTAGAATGGCGTTGGAAGCAGCCAGCATGAGTACCTGGGACTGGGATATCCTGAATGACAAATTGACTTGGTCGGATAACCTCAAAGCACTCTTTCGTTTGGAAAGTGCCTCCTATGAAGCTTTTCTTGAACGCGTTTATCCCCAAGACCGAGATTTTGTCAACAATTCGGTGGTACAAACTCTCAAGGAAGGGGCAGAGTACGACATCGAATTTCGTGTTGTTTCTCATGAAGGTTATATTTATTGGTTGGTAAGCAAAGGTGTTGTCTTTCGCGACTCATCTGGCATAGCGCTGCGGATGACTGGGGTAACTATGGACATCACCAAGCGCAAACGAGCGGAAGAGGCGTTAGAAGTTTATGCCAACCGACAGGCACTTGTCGCAGAACTCAGTCAACTGGCACTAGCTGGTCTAGACTTAACCACGCTGATGCACGAAACTGTCAGCCTCGTTGCTCAAAGCCTTAAGGTTGAGTATTGCAAGGTTTTGGAACTCCAAAGCGATGGTGACACGTTCTTGCTACGGGCTGGAGTGGGTTGGCAGCCAGGGCTTGTAGGATATGCAACAGTGAGCGCTGGAAAGGATTCCCAAGCTGGCTATACCCTGCTTTCTAACGAACCAATAGTGGTGACAGACTTCCGCACAGAAACTCGCTTCAGTCAACCACAACAGCTATGTGACGATCAACTGGTCAGTGGTCTGTCGGTAGTCATTCATGGTAAAGAGCGTCCTTTTGGTGTCTTAGAGGCAGACACAACCAAACAGCGTACCTTCAGCAGAGATGAGATTTACTTCTTGCAGGCAGTTGCCAATGTGCTGGCTACAGCCATTGAACGTTTGAAAGTCGAAGATGCCCTTAGAGAAAGTGAGCAACGTTGGCAGTTGGCTTTGCGGGGCAATAATGATGGCATTTGGGACTGGAACGTGAAAACTAATGAAGTGTTTTTCTCGACTCGCTCGAAGGAAATGCTCGGTTATTCTGAGCATGAGATTGCCAGTCATTTAGATGAATGGACAAGCCGGGTGCATCCAAATGATATAACCAGGGTAACACGAGTCATTCAAGACCACTTTGCTCGGAAAACTCCGTTTTACATGAGTGAGTATAGAGCCCGATGTAAGGATGGTAGCTATAAATGGATTTTGGATCGGGGTCAAGCACTGTGGGATTCGCAAGATACAGTAGTGCGGATGGCTGGCTCCCATACAGATATTACTGAGCGCAAGTTGGCAGAGGAAAAACTGCAAGAAAGCGAAGAACGTTTTCAGATACTCGCTCGTGCTACTAATGATGCTGTCTGGGATTGGGATTTAGTCACGGATAAGGTGTGGTGGAATGACAGCGTACAGAGTCTGTTTGGTTACTCACCAGAGTCCGTCAACAGCGAAGCCGTTTGGTGGTATGAGCGTATACACTCAGACGATCGCCAGAGGATTGTTTCTGACATTCATGCTGTAATCAACAGCAATCAACAATTCTGGTCGAATGAATACCGCTTTCGCCGTGCAGACGGTTCTTATGCCTACATTTTTGATCGCGGTTATGTTGTTCATGACAACATAGGCAAGCCCGTACGGATGATTGGGGCAATGATGGACATTTCTGAACGCAAGCGGGTTCAAGAAGAGTTACAGCGCCAGAACTTGCGATCGCAATTGTTTGCTGATATAACCTTAAAAATTCGTCAGTCCTTACAAATTGATGAAATTCTGCAAACCACGGTCACAGAGGTACAAAAGCTGCTGAATTGTGAGCGTGTCTTAATTTTTCGCCTACTTACAGATGGTTCGGGAAGAGTCGTGCAAGAGGCTGTGGTCGAGGGTGTGCTTGCCGTTCTTGGACACCACCTTCATGACCCTTGCTTTGTCGAAGATTACATCCACAAATACCGCCACGGACGAATTAGTGCTGTTACCGATATCGAGAATGGTGGGATCGAGCCTTGCTATGTGGGATTTCTCAAAAAACTTAATGTCAGATCTAACCTTATTGTCCCTATTCTCCTGAAAAATCAACTTTGGGGGCTGCTGATTGCTCATCAGTGTACTCAACCTCGCGAGTGGACGAGCTGGGAAACTGAACTTTTGCGACAGTTGGCAGATCAGATCGGTATTGCCCTTGCTCAAGCTCAACTTCTAGAACAAGAAACTCGTCAACGGCAAGAACTTATCCGTTCCAATGAAGAATTGCAACAATTTGCCTTCATCGCCTCTCACGATTTGCAAGAACCATTGCGTAAGATTAAGACATTTGGCGATCGCTTAAAAGTCACTTGTAGCCATGCTTTAACCGAACAGGGAGTTGATTACCTAGAACGGATGCAGAATGCAACCCGCAGAATGCAAGCCTTGATTGAAGATTTGTTAACACTTTCGCGAGTGACCAGTAGAGGGCAGCCTTTTGTAGTAGTGGATTTGACACAGATTACACAAGAGGTGTTGTCTGATTTGGAAGTACGTATCCAACAAACCCGAGCATATGTAGAGATAGGAGAATTACCTGTCATTCACGCCGACCCGTTACAGATGCGTCAATTGCTACAAAACCTCATCGGCAACGCTCTGAAATTCCACGCTCAAGGGAAAGTACCTATTGTTAAAATATACGGTAAAAAATTCGACACTGAAGATGCTGTGGAATTTTGTGAAATTATTGTAGAAGATAATGGTATTGGCTTTGATGAAAAGTACCTTGACCGCATCTTCAACGTGTTTCAACGCTTGCATGGTCGCAGCGAATACGAAGGTACTGGTATAGGTTTAGCTATCTGCCGGAAAATTATTGAACGTCATAACGGGAGCATCTGGGCACAAAGCACACCAGGGCAAGGTTCAAGATTTCTTGTCACACTTCCAATTCATTCTCTTGCATAAGGATGCTCTTCCTCAAAACGATTTATCATACCTCCAGAGGTTGTTAAATTTTCGGCAACCTTACTTTGTTATTTGTTGCAATTTAATAATCTATTCATCTTAAAACCAACGCAAAGGAGAAAATGCAGAGTGAAGGGTCGGCAAACAACCGTCACAATTCTGATGGCTGATGATGATGAGGATGACTGTATGCTAGCTCGTGAGGCGTTAGCAGAAAGTCGATTGGCAAACGAACTGCACATCGTCAATGATGGCGAAGAGTTGATGGATTATCTCCATTATCGTGGTTTGTATGCCAACAAAAGCAGTGCGCCGCGACCAAATCTGATTTTGTTAGATTTAAATATGCCAAGAAAAGATGGTCGTGAGGCACTTAGAGAGATTAAAGCTGACCCACTTTTAAGGAAAATTCCCGTTGTTATTCTAACGACTTCCAAGGCAGAGGAAGATGTTTATAGCAGTTATGATTTGGGTGCAAACTCATTCATCATCAAACCTGTGACATTTACATCCTTGGTAGAAGTTATGAGAACAATAGGAAAATACTGGTTTGAAATTGTGGAACTGCCGCTATAAAAAAAAGGAGGCAGAAATGAAAGAAAGCCCATTTAAAGTTCTTCTTGTTGATGATGATGAAGATGACTACATTTTAACTCGTGATTGGTTCCGTGAATTTCAGGTAGCTGACTGCGAGTTGGAATGGGTAAATAATTATCAAGCAGCAATGGAGGCGATTGTTGATATCCAATACGATATTTATCTTGTTGATTATCGTTTGGGTGCGCGTAACGGACTGGATCTGTTGCGTGAAGCAATTGCCAACGGTTGCTCTTCTCCAATTATTTTACTGACAGGTAAAGGAGACCGAGAAATAGACATTGAGGCAATGAAAGCAGGTGCAGCAGATTACTTAGAAAAAAGTCAGTTGACTGCTCCTTTGTTAGAACGTTCTATCCGGTACGCGGTTGAGCGCAAGCGAGCAGAACAAAAGATTCGCGAACACGCCGCCCTGCTGGATGTTGCTACCGATGCAATTTTTGTACGCGATTTAAAAAATAAAATTTTATTTTGGAATAAAGCAGCCGAGCATTTATACGGTTGGACAGCAGCTGAAGCAATTGGTAAGAAAACATTAGAACTTTGGAAAGAAAAAGATACTTCACAATTCCAAGAAGCTCTTAAGACTTTATTGCAAAATGGTTCCTGGGAGGGCGAACTGCATCAAAAAACAAAATTTGGTAAAGAAATTATCGTCGAAAGTCGCTGGACACTAGTGAGAGAATTAGATAAAAAAGGACAATCAGTTCTCGTTGTTAATACTGATATTACACAAAAAAAAGAACTAGAAGCACAGTTTTTTCGTGCCCAACGTTTGGAAAGCATTGGCACTTTGGCAAGCGGTATTGCCCACGATCTCAACAATGTTCTTGCGCCTATTTTGATGACTGCTCAACTTTTGGAATCGCAACTGCATGATGAGCGGAGTAAGCGCCTGCTGCCAATATTGATATCTAATGCCAAACGGGGAGCAAATATGGTTAAGCAAGTGCTGTCTTTTAGTCGCGGTGTTGAAGGCGATCGCACTCTGCTGCAATTGAAGCATCTAATTAGAGAAATTCAGCAAGTTGTTAAAGAAACATTTCCCAAATCTATTGAAATTTCCACTTATGTAGCACCAAACCTTTGGACAGTTTCAGCGGATGCTACTCAACTGCATCAAGTACTGATAAATTTATGCGTTAATGCTCGTGATGCCATGCCTGATGGTGGTCGCTTGACAATCTCGGCTGAGAATCTTGTTGTTGATCAAAATTACGCCAAGATGTATTTTGATGCTCGAGTTGGTTCATATGTTGTGATTACTGTTGCTGATACTGGAATTGGTATTCCACAGGAAATCTTAGACCGCATTTTTGAACCATTTTTTACGACTAAAGACTTAGGTAAAGGAACAGGGCTTGGTCTTTCTACTGTCGTTGGGATTATTAAAAGCCACGGCGGTTTTATTAACGTGTATAGTGAGGTAGGGAAAGGCAGCCAATTTAAGGTGTATTTACCAGCACAAGAAGCAACGGAAAATTCAGAAGAACAAGAACTGGAATTACCTTGCGGTAACGGAGAATTGATTTTGGTTGTGGATGACGAAGATTCGATTCGAGACGTTACTAAAACATCTCTAGAAAGCTATAATTACAAGGCGATAACTGCTTGCGATGGTATTGAGGCGATCGCTCTTTATGCAGAACATCAAAACGAAATATCTGTAGTCTTGACAGATATGGTTATGCCTTCTATGGATGGAGTCACCACCATCCGCACCTTACGAAAAATTAATCCAGCAGTCAAGATTATTGCCGTGAGTGGACTTGCTTCTAGTGAAAAAATTAATACGGTCACTCAGATGGGCGTCAAAGCGTTTTTATCCAAACCTTACACCGCCAAGCAGTTATTGCAAACTATTAGCACCGTCAAAAGTGGAAATTAATTAAGTAAATTATGAATTATAAATTATGAATTATGAAACTTTTATTATTCATAATTCATAATTAAAAAATTATCATTCCTGATTATGACCAACCAGCATTCTGAAGTTTTAGCCGTCAACCAAGCTTTTTATCGAGCTTTTGAAAAAAAAGATATCGAGGCAATGGCTATTGTATGGTCTCAAGGAACTGGCAGTATTTGTATTCACCCCGGATGGGATGTATTGCGCAGTTGGAAGGAAATTCGCTCCTCCTGGGTTAACATTTTCAAAAATACTGCTTACATTGAGATTAACACTGAAATCATTACTACAGAAGTTCGCGATCAGATCGCCTACGTCGTACTCAGAGAAAATGTCTTGCAAATCATCAATGGCAGAAGATTAGAAGCACAATCAGTTGCCACGAATACATTTGAACTTCTTGGTGGTCAGTGGTATATGGTTCATCATCACGCCAGTCCAGTGATGCGGTGAGAAAGATGAGGGAGGGAGGAGGATAAGAATGCAAGACTTTCAAAGCATTAGCTTCAAAAATTGAGAGTCTTTAAAATACAGCCTGGCTCAGCTTGAAATATAATATCATGTTCGGCTAATTAGTTATGATTTCCACGTTAACTACACCCCACACGCCAGTCGCCTGCGGAGGGAAACCCTCCTGCAGCGCTGGCTCCCCTTTATCCCCTCCCCGCTTGCGGGGAGGGGAGGTGAAGCGCAGCTTTACCGGGGTGGGGTTCTTAGGGTAATGATAAGTATTTAACCGGACTTGATATGAAATACAGCATACCTCACCCGCGAAGAAAGCGCACCCTCCCCGATGCCTTGGGCTAAGGTATTTAAAGCCTCTCAAAAAGCAGGAGAGAGGAATGGAAGCGAGGTTTTCCAGATAAGAGTGAAAAGTAAGGGTTAGGGAGGGGTATAGTTTCCTACAATTATTGCTTTTGGCAAGCAGGAGTAGATCCCAAGTTATTGGCATTGGATGCATGGGAGATCAGGGTAACGTGTCCCTTACCGTCGAACACCCAACCAGTCGCGGGGACAATCTCCACAGTTTTAGCTTTAGACGGTGGTTTCGCAGCAGGTTTCTCTGAACGCTGCTGTTGCGAAGTGATAGTTGATAGGCGAGTATCTAACCATACCACATCAGTACTAAGGGGTTCGTAGGGGTTAGGAGGCAAACCGCCGCGTCCGGTAAAGGTAAATCTGCTTTTTTCTGTGTCAGAATCTGTGCTAGCAACGGCAGCACAGCTAGTCTCTGCTATTAGCTGTGATGTATCTGCTAAGACTGTGGGTAGTTCGACTAATCCCAAGCTTTGGTCAGCATCGGGTGTGTTCAGAGTGACTTGACCGCTGAAAGTAGGATTTTGCCGGGAAATCGCTGTGATATCGTTTGTTGGTAAGTTATTCGGGTTTAAATCATTAGGGCTTAACCGCTCAAGCTCTTGTCGGCTGAGTGGTGCAATGTTAAAAATACCAGTAGCCCCAATTGTAACGTTTCCTCCCTGACCGCTAAACGCATTGGCGGTGATGTCGTTATTTTCATTAGGGACGCCAACGATAAAGCCACGGGGGGCATTGATGGTGATGTTACCACCATCGCCGCCAGCACCAGCGGTACCCGCCGTCGCAGAGATTTGACTACCACCGCGTAGCAGCAGTAAATCTCTTACTTGTAGTATGATGTTACCGCCATTCCCTGATGCAGATTCAGCGGTGATTTTCCCTTGGTTGTCTGAACTAATAGAGCCAGCATTAACTCGTAAGTTGCCAGCCGTTCCATTCCCTTTACTACTGCTGGAGAGTTCAGCGCCATTAATCACTTTCAGCGACCCAGTTCTAATGTCAATGTCGCTTCCATTACCGACAGCTTGTGTTTCCACAGTGTTGGAGACTGCACTGGACAACCCATTGCTACCTACTCCATCAATCAAGACGGAATCGGTGGCAGTAATCTTAATTCTTGCCGCATTTCCACGTCCTTGAGTACTAGCACTTACTACACCACCATTGGTTAAGGAGAGTGATCGCGTAGTGATGTTGATATCATTTGCATTGCCTACCGCTTGTCTTTCCACAAGGCTGGATACACCACTAGACTGCCCATTACTGCCTACACCGTCAAAAGAGACAAAATCAGTGGCATTAATGTTCACACTGCCAGCACTTCCTGTTGCTCCTTCATTGGTATCGCTAGCCACGCGAGCACCATTAGTGACTTTGAGCGATCGCGCACTGATATTGATGTTGCCCCCATTGCCTATGTTTCGTGTTGCCGCCTCGCTATAAAGTCCACCGGAGAACCTTGCTTTATTCACTCCATCTAAGGAGATAGAATCAGAGGCAGTAATCGTCACATTGCCAGAATTTCCCGTTCCCAAAGTGCTTGTTGCTATAAAAGACCCATCGGCAACAACTAGAGAGCCGATAGTCATGTCAATATTGCCCCCTTTGCCTACAGCCCCAAGGTTCACAATGCTGTAGGCACCTCCCTCGGTCAAAAAGGAGACGGTATCCCGCGCTTTTATGCTGATGTTGCCCCCATTCCCGTTTCCGAAGGTGTCAGTACTGAGAATTGAGCCATCAGTGACTGAGAGCGAACCTGTGGTGATGTTGATGTTACCCGCAGTACCCGCTGCCCCTACCAATTGGCTAAATACATAACTCTCATTAGACAAGGAGATAGTATCACGAGCCTCTATGTTCACATTGCCTGCATTTCCCTGTGGCACATAGCTGTTGGCAAGCAATTGCGCCTGATTGGTGAGCGCAAGTGAGCCTGTAGTGATGCTAATATTACCGCCGTTGCCTTCTCCTACACGATACTGATAGTCATTCAAACCCACACTACTGTTGGCATTTCCTCTATCAAACTGAACAGTCTCGCGAGCTTCAATAATCACATTGCCCGCATTTCCTTTACCTAGGGTGGCTGCCGTCAGAAACGATCCATTGGCGACCGAAACCGACCTTGCCTGAATCCGGATATCATTTCCATTCCCCACCGCGCCTGGTTCCGCAGTGGTAAAGACAGCACCACCATTGTTCAAAGAGACGGTATCGCGAGCGTCTATTCTCAAGCTACCCGCATTGCCTTCTCCAAAGGTGGCAGTATTTAGCCTAGAACCATTAGAAACATCAAGCAAACCTGTGGAAATCGTTATCTGACCACCATTGCCCACAGCTTTGGGTTCCACAGTGGTTAAGGCAAAAGCTCCGTTGATGAAGGAAACTTTCTGTTGAGCCGAAATCGTCAGGTTGCCCGCATTCCCCTGACCAAAGGTACTCGCTTGAATGCCACCGCCATTGGCGACGGAAAGTGACTCAGCTTTGATGATGATGTCGCCACTTCTACCTACGCCAGTTTGTTCCACCACATTGGAGATAGTACTCCCATCCAGGTTTACTGCCCCTGTGGCATTAATCTCAATATTTCCTACTGGAGAATTAACAGCACTGAATCCTGAAGCTATCCCCGCCTGTAGCTTACTTGCTCCCTCCAAGCTCAAGTTTTGAGCATTGATTCCAATACTACCTCCACCAGAGGCGAGGACATCCACTTCAGCCCCATTGGTAAGGGATACGTTGGAGCCTACCACACCTTCTGGGTAATTCAAACGCAGTTGATTGCCATTTACGTTTAGTCCTACAGTTCCCGTTCCTGCTAATCCTCCCAATTCAACTCGTCCACCGTAGGCTTTTAACTTTCCGCCATCCATGTTGATGTCACCGCCTACAAGCAGCAAACTCTGACCATCTGGAACACGTAAACCAGATGAATTTCCACCAGAGGGAGCTTGTCCTGCTGGTGCCACTGAGCTATTTTGGATGGCTGCAGCGATTTGGTTGGAGACTAGAGCAGAAGGATTAATTGTCAGCAAGGGTGAGGGGGCTTCTGGATTAGTAGCGCTAAAAAAACCTATATCGCCAAATTGGATCGCATTTGCCGTTGTTGCCACAAATGAACCGCCAACATTCAGACTAGCATTTGGACCAAAAACAATGCCGTTCGGATTAATCAAAAACAGGTTAGCCGTCCCTAAGGTGCGGATCAACCCATCAATATTAGATATAGATCCACCTGTTACCCGACTAATAATGTTTTGAATGTCAACAGCATTGTTAAAGAAAGCTGTGTTGCCAGTGCGAACAGAAAATTCTTGGAAGCTGTGGAACAAGTTTGCTCCTGCTTGAGTTCCACCAGTGATATTAAAGGTGTTGTTATTTATGTTGACGATGGAATTATTGGGTAGAGTACTATCTGGGGTGATTTGAGCCAAGGCGCAATGACCAGACAAAGTTGTCGCAATTCCGATGAACCAAGCCCAACGAGTACTTATGGCAAACATTCCATCTCTCCATAGAAGTAGTTGCACTATTTCTTAGTAAACCACGCTTAGCCAAATTCTGGAAGAATCTCGCAACTTTACTATTCTTTATGTATTATTTGAATGTATTATTTGAATGTATTATTTGAATGTATTATTTGATTTTCATGCACAGGTATCTCATCAAAAAAGCAGCTGACGTCGGATGTGGTGGAGCTGCTTTAGGTTTGGATTCTGGAAAATTTGCCAAAACGAAGGCGATCGCTAAAAAAACGCGACTTCTTTGAGTTTTACTAGTTTGAAAGCTTTGCCCTGTAGGCTTTTTTATTTCCCGAAAAGCGATCGCAGTTCTAGGAGCGAAAAGCGAAACTTCTATCACCAGATTCAACATAATACGACTTTTACCAGACCAAGGATTAAGAAGAACGCAGAACATAGAATATATCCCCATAAATAACGCCCCTTCGATTAATTGAAAATTCCAAGTATGCCCTTAGGACATATTTTGAATTTTCAATTTTGAAGGAGCTAGGGTCATAAATGTGCTTCATTTACCTAAAAACCCCTATCACCCGAGGAGCGGTTATGCCATATCATTAGATAAAGAAAAATTGGTATTTACTGGGATAATTCGCAACAAATCAGAACGAATAATTGTACCCATCTAGTGAATGTAGTTTTGTAAACTTATTTAATGTCCCAGACATTCTTTGTTTTCCCATCCGAATTTCTATTCGAGTTGAAGATTGAACTACTACCCGCCCAATTGTTCCATTATCCAAGCTAGCTATATCCCCTGTATTCCACCCGTGTCGGTAGCGTTGTTTAGCTGTCTTCACAAGGGAAGCCAAACTTGTTTACTCG
This sequence comes from Scytonema sp. PCC 10023, assembly GCF_963920835.1. Classification (NCBI taxonomy): domain Bacteria; kingdom Bacillati; phylum Cyanobacteriota; class Cyanophyceae; order Nostocales; family Scytonemataceae; genus Scytonema; species Scytonema sp. PCC 10023. Next base: position 64,494 of record NZ_CAWUDP010000026.1, on the reverse strand, counting down.
TGTCATCTGACGCCCAGAACCTACGCCCGAAGCTTTGATTCTGATTGGTTGTCTAGTTTTTAAGTTGACACCCAAACCAGTTTCTCCAACACATGCAGCATCGATCCAATGGTCTTTTTCAAAGCCATTCTTAACTCGATTATGCTTAGTGCGTCCGCCCGTTCCCGTGGTAATTTTCAGTTCAGGAATGTTGCCCAGAGTATGATACAGCTTCCATCTCGCTCTCGTTAATAGCTGCCGCATCTCTCAAAGGAGTTTTGGCAGTCGCCTTTATCTTAGTCAACAAGTCCGGCTTTTTCTTGAGGAATTCCTCAATCGGTTTATTGCCTTTCTTTTGATTACAGCAACGACAAGATAAAGTGAGATTGCTTACTCTGTCACTACCTCCAATTGATTTTGGTTCAATGTGTTCAACTTCTAGCGGTACATTTTCTTTACCGCAGTAAACACAATTTCTACCCCATTTAGCTAACAAGTACTCTTTGACTTCATATCCAAAAAGTTCTCCTTGTTGATAAGCTATACCTTTTGTTTCGGGATTACTCAAAGTCTGGGTGTCAAACTTCACTAATTCCATTGCAATTACTGTGACTGGAACATATCTGCAAATTCGCTTTACCCAGGTTTCTATCGTTAAAACACGATGCATGAGACTTGGTGGTAGCCAATCTTTAGAACGCTTCCTGTTAGAAAACCTTGACTTTCTATAGCGTGTTTTTCTGTTTCTTCTTGACCTTCTTATAGCGGCGCGAGATTGTAAATCTGATTTCATCTCACTACCTCTATGCTCAAGATTTGCACCTCATATAACTTCACCGTCTTGCACTAAAGCTAAGCCAGTAACTTTACTCCCAGGGTCAATTTTTAGTTCAACTGGTTTGAAAACAGGGTTTTCTATAACGGTTTTCAAAATGATAGTAAAAGGGTACATTTTGAGAACTGCTGCTTTTCCACTACTGAGCAAATTCCTAGCACGCTTAGGGCGAATGGGATTCAAAGGTTTTTTGTTTGTATCAACAATAAAGACGTAGTTTTGCATTTTATTCCTGTTAGGAACACAATTAATTGGTAATGTTTGCCTCGACCTGTTATCTCTCGGTACTTTCAAAGGCAGCACTGGCTTAACCATTAAACAAATTCACCTGTTTAACTACCAAGTTGTAGAGCATGGGACTGGCTTGAGTCTAAGCTAACTCGACATCCCTTGGTACGAACTTTAACGCTTAAAGATAACGGCTACTCTTGCTGAAGGAGTGGTCTGGGGTAGTCCGTATTACTACGGTTTGTTACGGTATATGCCGTTTTGGTAACTACCCTAGTTTGCACTAATCCTCAATCAACTCAACAGCATCTCGTCCATCCCAATTATGTAAATGAACTTTGACAATTTCTTCTTTTGCGGTGGGTAACTGTTTCCCAACAAAATCTGGATGAATTGGCAACTCACGATGACCTCTATCTACCAGCACGGCTAAACGAATCACCTCTGGTCTACCATATTCGTTCACAGCATTCAAAGCTGCACGAACTGTCCGTCCCTTGTAAATGACATCATCGACAAGGACAACAGTTTTCCCCGTCAGATCAAAAGGGATGTCGGTTTTTGCAGGAGTCCGCAACCCAATTTGGTCGAGGTCATCACGATAAAATGTGATATCCAAGGCTCCCATTGCTATAGGTATACCTTCAAGCGTTTCTATCTGACGTGCTAGTAACTGGGCAAGAGGCACACCTCGGGTATAAACGCCTATTAGTACCAGTTGAGACAAATCACGTGTTTTTTCTACGATTTGAGAGGCAAGACGATTCACAGTACGACGGAGTTCTTCTGGTGAGAGAATCTCAACCACCTTGGTTTTGACAGACACAGTCATAGACCGATACCCTGAATAATGTAAACCATAGTTATATCGGGAATAAGGAGAGTAGACATAAGCAAAGAAATGACTCCTTTATCCTCCTCATTTTCCTTATCTTTTTCATCTTCCCAATTCCCTACTTCCATCATGACTTGTTTCAAGCAAGTAGTAATAGAGGTATAGCAATTCCTAACCAGAGAAAAAAGCAATATCGAGTCAGTAGCAAAGCTTGATCAATGCAAGTTGGGGTGATAGGGTTTGTGGCGTTTCCCAGCAGTGGTTTCTGTTTTGCTACCCCACGATACCAATTTGTTCCTCCCACCTGCACACCCAAAATAGCAGCATAAGCGCACTCACTCCAGCCAGAGTTGGGACTGTTGTCAGCATCAGCATCTCGACGGCAAATTCGCCAAACGTGCAAAGGTTTGCCCGACAACAGTGCTAGAGTGATCACGGTTAACCGACAAGGAATCCAAGTCAAACAATCTTCCAACCGCGCACTAAACCATCCTAAATATGTATAGGGCTTTTCACGGTAGCCTACCATTGAATCCAAAGTACTGCTAGCTTTGTATGCTAAAGCTAGGGGAGTTGGACCGATAACAGGAATAAACGCACCAAGAATTGCATAAAAAAGAGGAGCCATAACTCCATCGGTGGCATTTTCTGTTACTGTTTCTAGAACGGCTCGTAAAATTTCTGGTTCTGATAAATTTTCTGTATCTCGCCCAACGTAGTTACTTAAAGTAGAACGGGCATCTAAAAGATGTCCTGCTGTTAATGGTTGTAAAACTGTTTGGGCGGCTAGTCTCAAACTTCTAAGAGCAAAACAACTAGCTAAGAGAATAATTTCTAATGTTACTCCCAAAAACGGATGCACCAATCTGGCACTTTGAATGAGTAGGTAGCCGATAAAGCCGCTACCAATTATTAGGATAATGCCTAACGCAATTCCAGCTAAGCGCTGTGTTAGGGAATTATGACAATATGTGAGAGCAAATTTGCTGAAGCGAGAAATGACCCACCCCATAACTTGCACTGGATGAAGCCAACCCCACGGATCGCCAATTAAGTAATCTAAAGTGGCAGCGATGGTCAAGACAACAGCAGAGGTCATGTATCTTAAACTAAGAATGACTAATGACAAAAATGTAGAGACGCGCCATGGCGCGTCTCTACAATGACTAATGACTAAACAATAAAACTTGCTTCTTCCCCAAGAGAAGCTTGCCAACTACGAGCGTCGTAATAAAGGTCTGCCAAGGTAATACTGTATAAAGCTTCTTTAAGTTTTTGGTGCAGCCTCTGCCAAAGGCTAAATGTTACCCAATCTTCTGCTTGTGTTGGGGAAGCTTGGTGATGGGGTAAAGGTTCAATACTTTCTCCAACTGCTTCTAATATTTCTCCTAGAGAGATTTCTGCAGGTTTTCGTGCCAGCTGATATCCGCCGATGCTACCGCGAATTGATTTGACTAACCCAGCACGACGCATTTCTATTAGCAGTTTTTCTAGGTAAGGAGCTGGAATATCTTGACGAGAGGCTATTGCCTTGGTAGACACAGGACCGTACTCTGGCTGTAAACTTAAATCGAGCAACGCTTTCACACTGTAGTGTCCTCTAGTTGTTAGTTTCATTTTGCTCCCGCTTTGTCTTTTGTAATGACAAATGACCCTTTGGGTATGCCAGTCGCCGTGACAGTTGGAAACACTCCTTGGCTGCGCTGGTTCACAAATGACTAATGAATAAGGATCAGTTTTGCTTATCATTTTGTGTGCCAATGATCAAATTCAGCAACTAGGTAACGTTTTTAGGTATGCTTTATGAAACTTAAACAAATAAAGTGTACCAGTCACTACCAAGCAGAACTGTCAAGTATGAAGTACCCAGCCGGATGAATTTGAGGGGTTCAAATTCATCTGACTGCGCTGTTTGATTTTCTCCACGGTTCCATTGAGGACTTGTTTTCTCTTACTTCATGCATCATCCTTTATCATTCATCCTTTTTTTGGTCATTCATATTCGTTACAAACTATAGTTATCACCATTGCCTATCTTCTTTAAGATATATTCTATTGGCAATATTGCTAATCCGAGTCAAAATTCTGCTCTCTGGGTGTAATATACTTGGCAATAACACCAGATAAAAAATAAATGATGGCGTTCGCACTTGCATAACCTCAGCTAAAATAAAATCGATTCATTGTATTCGACCATTCGTTTTTGAATTAAGTTGATGGCTAAACTGAAAAAAATTGAACCCCTAGTCGGTGAAGATCTGCTCAAAAAAGTCAAAGAGCTAGAAAACCTAAGCAAAGAAGAAAAAGCCAAACAGTGTGGCTACTACACCGTAACCAAAAACGGTATAGAGCGCGTCAACATGATGAAATTCTTAAATGCTCTCATTGATGCTGAGGGCATTCAGTTAGACAGCGCTCCTAGTGCAAATGGGCGGGGTGGACGCAGTGCAAGCTATAGAATTAGCGTGCAGTCAAATGGTAACTTACTGATAGGTTCAGCCTATACCAAACAAATGAACCTCAAACCAGGAGATGAGTTTATCATTACTTTAGGCAAAAAGCACATTCGTTTGAGACAAATAGACTCAGACGAGAGAGAAGATGCCGAGCTAGTGGAAGCTGCTGTGTAGAAAGTCATTAGTCATGAGTCATTAGTCATTAGTTATGAGTCATGAGACTGCTTTGGTTATTGACTAATGACTTTTGACTGCTGGCTATTGACTCATGCTTACACCTGTTTTGCAAGCCATTAAACAAGAGTGCAATCAACCTTATTGCTTCGAGGGAAGAACACAGAACCCAGAACACAGGAAAAATTCTCAATTCTGAATTTTGAGTTCTGAGTTCTGACTACTTTCCTTGTGGATAGATGACTTTGGCAAGAAGTCCATTGGTAAATAGTGGCGAATTGCCCTGCGCGTCACAGCTACGTTGCAGGTTAAGGCAATTTGCTCCTTTTCTAGTAAACCTAAAATATGTTCTTGGTTGTCTCGGGCGACCACTGGTAACTGATGCAAACCTCTAAGTGCCATGCGATCTAAAGCCTCAGCTAAAGGTTCATCTTGAAATGCATAAAGAATATCACTGGTACAAACGTCCATCAGTGTTTGATTGGGTATATTAGTCTGGATTTCACTTGACGAATTTGGGTATTTTTCTCTAAGAGAAAGGGCGCGGTTGATATCTTCTAAAGAAACGATACCGATTAATCGTCCGGCTTCATCAATAACTAAAGCACTGCGGCAAAGATTTGCTGTCATTTCCAAAGCTGCTTCTATCACCTTCATGGTTGCTGGCAGCTTTTTCGGAGTAGAGTACATGGCATCTTCTACTAAAATTTGCTGCAAAATTTCAGCTTGTTCGTCTTTCAACTCAGAAAGACCGATTTGCTGTAGGTTTGAATTAGAGTTAGAAGTTGGCTTGATTCGTTCTATGAGCCAAACACTCAAACCCACCGCTGCCATTAACGGCAAAACAATGCGGTAGTCCCGTGTTAATTCAAATAGCAACAAAATTGCTGTTAATGGAGCTCTAACACTTGCAGCTAAAACTGCTGCCATTCCCACCGTAGCGTAAGCTGGAGGTGCTGCCATAAACTCTGTGATTGCAGGTGCTACGCCCGCCAAGATTTTTGCATATGCTGCTCCAAAAGAAGCACCTAAAAACATGGCTGGTGCAAATACACCACCAACAAAACCACTACCAGCACTGATAGCAGTCATAAATAGCTTCACGAAGAGCAGCACAAGCAACAAGTGTAAAGAAAACTTCACATCTTGAAGCATCGCTTCTACAGTTTCATAACCAATGCCCAAAATTTGGGGGAAGAATAAAGCAACAATGCCAACGATAGTTCCGCCAATAATTGGATGAATAGGCTCTGGTATTTGACCTAACCATTGTAAATAAGGTATCTGCCCTTTAAAGCAGGCTTTCGCTAAACGAATCAGTTGAGTATAAGCCAGAGACACTAAACTTGCTCCCAAACCCAAGCCGACATAAAGCGGTAATTCCAGAGGACTGCGGACTTGGTAAACGGGTAAGGCAAAGGCAGGTTGTGCGCCCAAACCAATTTGAGCAATTAATGCCGCGACGACCGCTGCTAGCAGCACGACACTCACCGCAGAAGTGGCAAAGGATGTAGCGCCTAACACCACCTCTAAGGCAAAGAAAACTCCAGCGATGGGGGCATTAAATCCAGCAGCCAAACCAGCAGCAGCACCAGCAGCTAAAAGTAACCGCCGTCGTTCTTGAGAGACTTGTAAAACAACAGACAGTAGTGTACCAAAATTTGCGCCAATTTCTACACTTGGTCCCTCTGGTCCCAAAGAAGCACCACTCCCTAAAGACACTGATGCTGCCAGCATCTTGGTAACTGGTCGTAGTGGTCGCTTGATCTCTCCTCCTTGAGAAGCAGCGATTAGAGATGAAAGTTCTGGACCAAAGTCTTGGGTGCGCCAGCGCATCAGCCCGACGATTAATCCACCAAGGATGGGCACACAGGCTAGAGTCCAAGCGCCCCAAGCACCAATCGCACCCATAAAATTTTCCAGCATCAGGTGGTGAATTAGCTGGATTAAATAGTGAAAGGTAACCACACCCATTCCACTGCCACCGCCTATAAGGACGGCTAAAAGCAGCACAACGGTTTCTGGCGATGGTTGAAAACGGTTAAGCAGATGGGTCAAACGGGCGGAAGGAGTGCTAAAAGCAGGTTGTTCCAACACCTTCCTCAGTTGAGTTGCAGGCACAAGCGTCATTGAGTGGAGGAGTAAATCTAATAAAAAATTTAAATTTTTATGTCTTACATTTCATTGTGAGTGATCATTTAGCAACCAGACAAGTGCATTGGATATGCTAGCTTTACAAAGCTTTGGTAAAAATATTCCCATTGCTCACAATTTTTGTAGGGACAATGCTTAAATGGGAAAGAATTGATGGTTAATGGTCATGAGCAGCAGTCATCTAGAGTAGCGAGGAGCCCATTGAAGGTTAAAGAGTGTAGACGCCCGTTCGTCAGCTTGTCGGAGGTGATGATGAAATATGAACCCAAGGCAAAAGTGTATATACGCCCTGAGGGTGAATTCCCGGTAGGTGGTATGAACTATATACTGAAGTATGGAGTCATTCATCCTTTATCCTTTCTTGGTCATTCTCACAAAAATCTAGCTATACTCGTGTTGCAACCATTGAGCCATGCTTGTAGCACAGGCTGTTGCCTGTCTAAACATGAACACTGTATGCGTCAGGGTTCTCTAGTTGAAAAGCAACCCAATGCCTTTAGGCATGGGGTCTGCGTTTCGCGCTACCTGACCCGCCTAAGTCCTTAACTGGACTACGTTCAAGAGGAGTGTTAAAGTCTCACCTACGAATGCTTGCCAGTTTGTAGCTCTGAAACCTCACATATTAAACAGCCTTACGGAGAATAAAGCAGTGTATGTAGGAAAGTACCGCTCTTGAACTTTGGCGCTTGCTAACTTTACCCGAAAGGGGTTTCCCGGTAACGGGAGTTTATGGATAAGTCTTACGGGCTACCTTTCCCGTCGGGCTTCATCCCCATAAATATAATTTAGGGGCTTGGGTCCTTCGATATCGGTGATTCTACACCGGTAATCTAGATGGGTGCCCTCTTTGGAAATTCTCTGTAGCTATTGAGATAGAGCAAGTAAGTGGACTAGGCGGACGAGGTAGATGAATACACACACCTTTGATAATCATTATGTGACTTGCCCAATTTGCCAAAAAAATGCCACACCAAAGCCAGTAAAGACGTGCATTGGGTTGTTTACCTGTCCGTATTGTCAGGAAAGGTTAGTCGTTTGTCAAAGCGGTCATTACGTCCGCGATCCGGTAACCTACAAACAGATAATAATATCGTCGGCGCTCCGTCGTCAAAGCCGACCTTTAGCTAGGATTATACGGGATTTCGTCATCCTCAAGCGCCCTGTAGTGGCTCTGGTTGTAGGAGGTGCTATTGTCTTAAGTATGATTGGTATAAGCCAACAAGCTACAGATTACGACGATTATCCAAGCTTGCCAAAAATAGAGAAGCAACGTTAGGAATTGGGAATTGTTAGTGATTAGTTGTTGGTTGTTTACCTAACCACTAACTACTAACTGATCCCTTCTGCGTCTTGAATTACTTAGTATTTTTTGTAATCAGTAACCAACCCGAAGCATGGTCAACTAACTTCACCGACTCCAGGTTAAGGTTTTTCAGTGCAGGTTCATTAAGCAGGAAGTACGGTTGTCCGTCAGATAGCCAAGAATGCCGTAGTTGAGTCAAAGAAGCGGGAACAATGGTGCGATCGCTATAAAAATCCAACGACGGACGATGGTAGTCAAAAGACGTGTAAATCTTGGTTACTGTTGGGTTTGCCCGGTGGATCATCTGTGCAACTGGTTTGACTGGATAAGCTTCGTTGAGTTCCCAAACCCAGTAATGAGATTTCATCAACAGCAGTAGCGAAACATAACTACCCCATAATAGAACCTTGAGGAATTGCCCGTCACCTCGCTGTGCCAAAACAGCCGCTATTGCCATTGTCGTCGCTACTGCTGCAAAAATCAGTTGTAAGTCAGATTTTGCTGTACTTGCTAAAGTGTAGTAAATGCTTCCAGCAGTTGCCACTATAGATAGGAATGCCAAAGATACTACCAAAGGGCGAGGATAAGATGACAGTAAAGGCATTTTTTCGATTTCTGCAACCTTGGCACCACAAGCTAAGGCTATGCCTGGGTAAATTGGGAATACATACCAAGGAAGTTTTGTTCCCATTAAGGAAATAGCAACCAGATAAACCAAACACCACACCAGCACCAGTTTTGCCCAACTGAGGTTGCGATTTTCCCAACACAGGCGCATTCCTGACGGCAAAAAAATCAGCCAGGGCCATGTGTATTTGAGAATCTCCAGCAGATAATACCATACTGGTCCGGAATTGCCCTCAACTGAATTCCAAACACGGCTAACCGATTGATCCATCATGCCGATTTTGGTAAAGGTAAAGCCATAGTGGATCCACTGAGCACCATACCAAAAAGTAACAGGTGTAATGCCAAGCAGCATTCCTGTCCACATATAGCGACTGGTAAGGAGTCGCGGTGTGTCCCAAAACACAAAAATAAGGGCGATCGCCCCCAACAATAAGCCCAATATCCCCTTAGTCAGGCAAATCAACCCAAAACCGATGCCAACACCAAGGCAGTAGCGTAAATTGCGGCGCGATCGCAACAAACACAATATCATAACCATGAAAAAACAGACCGCTGCTCCATCCAACATTGCTAACCGCCCATGACGCACCACTGGTAGCATTGTCAGGTAAATCAACGAGCTGTAAATTGCTGCCCAACGTTGGCGAAATATTTCTCGTCCAATGTAATACAGTAAAGGCACACAAATAGCTGTGAGCATTGCTCCGGGTAAGCGTGTTGTCCACTCATGCACTCCCCCTAAAGAGTAAGCCCAAGCAATCAGCAAGTGTATCAGCGGTGGCTTATTGTAATATGGTTCACCTCCTAGCGTCGGGTAAAGCCAATGCATTGAACCAGCCGGCGCACGCCATATTTCACGTGCAACTTGTGCCACAGTACCTTCATCCCAATCTCGCAGCGGTAATTCTCCCAGATTTATGGTAAAGAGTAAAACTGCTGCCAAAAGCAGCACTATTACCCATACCCAATCAATCCATTTATCAATTGTCCGATACTGTTTTTCTAGACGACCCCAAATAAAGCTTCCTTCTTGCATATTCGGTGGATATTTGTTGTGCTAGCTGGTTCGATTAAACTCCAGACGCTCTGGAGTCTCAAATGTTGCCACTTGTAACTAGGAATGTTCTTAAATCATCCCTTGATTTTAAATTAACTTACATTTCCTCGTAAATAAATAATATTTTTTAATAGATTTTTCCTATTTTTTCTTTAGTTTATAATCTTTTTTTTATAAAACTGCTAAAACTATGACTTATTAAAATATTTTTGGAGATAATTGAAAGGGCATTTGATAGCGAGCGTGGTCTTGCTATTTTTATAGATGCACCCTTTTGCTTCGATTTACTCAGCCAAGTTATGAATTTGGGTAACGCGGGTAGACAACCTGTGTCCTATGACAAAAATCAGTAGAGGAATATAGTGTTTATCCCATTACGGGAAATGGTAGCTCTTGTGATAAAGCTATAAACATCTTTTTAGTACTGATGGGTCTACTAAATCGTTATGGTTTCCATAATTCTTTCGAGCAAATTGTATTTGTAACATCAAACGGTCTTTACGAGTTGGTATCATTGCCTTATGAAAACAAAAAGTATCTTCTGCGAATCCAAAACCAGCATCTCCGCAGATAGGTACTACATTTTCAGCACCATAATAGTCAACAATCTCCTCATCGGAACTTCGTCTAAAAAATGACAGCAGATGAGCAAGCTTCTTCTTTTTGTGGCTACCACGAACACAAACGTGAGCACCGCTATATACATCTGTATCTGTCAGGTAAAAGAAAAATTTTAAAAATTGATAGTCATCAAGGTCGTAATGAAAAAAATAAGCACCTTCTCTGCTACTTCCTTGTAATGAAAGAAACCTCATTTTCTCTAAAAGAAGGTACTGCTCTTGTTCCTTGAGCGAAAACAACCACCAAAGACGACTTCCGGTATGCACGGGAGTACCGCCTAAATATTTAGTGGCTATCTCCAATAACTTTGGGTCATTTGCAAGTTTTTTGATAGCTGGACAAAGCAAATTACTATTGAAATAGTCACCACGTTTAAAAGTTCTCCCACACTTAGATTCTGCTTTTTCTTTTTCAGTGTAATAAAACCCAAGGTGGTGTTCACCATCACCATAACAATCTGTACTGCTCGCAAATTGTAGTATTTCTTGTAAAATGCTTTGCGGCAACTTCAGCCCAAGGGAAAAACTATCTTTTTTCAAAGATTCAACGACATCATCTACTTCAATATCAAATAAAGAATGCGTTGCCTGATTTATTTCAATTCTCTGGGGTTGAACAAAGAAGCTTTTCAAAAGCGGCACAGCCTTAAATCGACTCATTATAACCATCAAAAACCATTCCGGATTTTCTAGCCGTTTCTTTAAGTATTGATAAGTGATGAAAAAATATTTTGCCCAAAAATTTCGGGAAACTAAAGTAGCCGCGATATTTATTTCATTATTTACCATTGCCATCTCCTGATAACTGACATCTTGCACCAATCTTAAAAAGCAGATTTTTACACAAAAAGAAAAACCTAGAAACAAAGGGTGCAGAGAAAAATTAAGTATAACTCATGAACCATGTTTTTCATCAGTGTTTACACTTAATAAATTTACAGGTTTTTGTATTTTATACAAGCCTTAATATCAAAAATCAAAAAATTAGATAAGTCATATGAAATCTATTTGTTTACTTATCGTATCCGCGAAACTTTACCTCTACCCCTCTCCTTATAAACGAGGGGTAGCGCAGCCACCGTGTGGTATGGATTATAGCGATTTGCAACCCTTGTAAGGAACACAAAGAAATAATGAACCACAGATGAAACAGATGAAACAGATGAAACAGATAAAACAGATAAATCTGTACTTCATTCAATTGAGTTGCGCTATAGTAAGTACCAAATTTGATATCACCACTCAAAAAGGTAGTTTCTTCAAGTCAGCAGCTAACCCTGGTTACATATTGAGTTAAAGCCTGTCCTTCAAGTTTGTTTTAAAAATTTAAAAAATAAAAATAACTCGCAATTCCCACTCTTTATCCTGACGAATAATCTCAATTTGTCGAATAAATTCTCGAAAGTAAAATCGTCGCTCTGCTTCAGACAAGTCTAACCAAAATTGCGGAATCGAAACAGCTTGGGCAACAGAACGCAAGTTAACTGGTGGTAAAGTTGCTAGTTTTGCTTGGAGTGCAGACATTTCTGTGCGGATTTTATATGCTCTTAACTTTGCTGTTTCCACATCCAACACTCCAGTTTCCAACAAAGAGGGTAACTGATTGAGTACCTCTTGCTGGCGGGAAATAGCTTCATTTAAGCTATTTTTGACTGCATCCAACTGAGGGAAATTCATAAGCGCCACAGCAAGGGGTAAGTCACGGCAAACCGTTTGGATTGTCTGTTCCAAAACTTCTTGGTAGGGAAGGGCGCGACACTTGGGGTGTTTGGGGCAGCTAATAGGACGTAAATAAAGATACTCTTTGTGTTGATTACGTATAGTCACACGAATGACACTCATGTGAGATTGGCACTCGTTACAGACAACCAACCCAGCCAGAGAACGCGGTGCGCTAGCAGTCCGAGGTGGTAAACGGCTGTTGCGCCGCAACAGTCTATCAACTTGGGCAGCTTCTTCCCTGGTAATAATAGGAGCATGAGTATTGGAAATGATTTCTCGGTTTTGATAAGCTGTATCACCGCGATAAACCGGATTTGTCAACCAACGACGCCCGGTGGTGACAGAGATTTTCTTGCCGTATTTTTTCGCTAGGTGACGTACAGATCCTCGCAGAGAACCATAGAGTAGGAAGTGTTCAAAAAAATCTTTGACGACTGGGGAAGTCGTGCGATCGATGATATATTTTCCTTTGCCTCGACGGTAGCCGTAGGGGGCTTTACCAGGTGGTGGTGCAGCATCCAAACGGTTGCGAGCATGTCCTTGGCGGATGCGGCGGCTACGTTGTTGATGCTGAATTTCGTACAGTAATTTCAGCAATTCGGCGCGGAGGTTGGGACTGTCTTGGGAAGAATTGTAGTCTTGCTCAACAGCAATGAGTGTTATTCCCATGACTTCGAGTTCTGCAAGGCGCGAACTTACTTCGTCTAGAGTATCGCCCAATTCTTCTAAGCGGCGGATGAGGAGACAATTTGGTGGTTCGGTTTTACAGTCGTTGAATAATTTTTGTAGTTGAGAGCGTTTGCCTAAGTCTTGGTAAATACCGTCTAACTCCCATTCCCAAGTTGTGGGGTCAGGAGTGGGTTCTAGTAGGGGATCGCTGTAGGTGTAGGCGAAGATTTTCATTTAGTCATGAGTCATTAGTCATGAGTCATTAGTCATTAGTCATTAGTCATGAGTCATGAGTCATTGGTCATTAGTTCTCCCTCATCCCCCTCATCCCCCTCATCCCCCTCATCCCCCTCATCCCCCTCATCTCCCTCACTCCCTCACTCCCTCACTCACTCCCTCACTCCCTCACTCCCTCATCTGCGCTTCTCATTGCTGACTCAGTTCTATAACATTGCCATCTGGGTCTTTGGTGAAGAGGGCTGGGCGTCCGGAGGCGCTGGGTTGAATAAGGCAATTATGATCTAGGAGTTGTTGTTTGGCTGTGTCTAAGTCCGCAACGCAGAAGGCGATGTGGGGGTTGCGTCCCCATTTTTCGTTTTGGTCTTCGGTAGGAACTCCCCCAGCGGCTATCAGGTGAATTTGATAGTTTCCAACTTGATACCAAGCGCCAGGGTATTTCAGGGAGCGTTGTATTTTCGGCAATCCTAGCACCTTTCCATAGAAATGTTCGGCGCGTTCTAGGTTAGTGACAAGAATGGCTGTGTGGAGACACTGAGTAATCTGCATTGGTCTTGGTTCGTTGGGTATGATATCAATATCATGCACCTGCATTGACAAAGCTAGGAAATAAATTTCCACTTCTTGTTAGCGAAAGTCCTGTTCAAAGGACAAGGACAAAGCTTTTGAGTCCATTTTAAATGCATGTATGAGAAAATAGACCCGTTTTTGATTAAGATTAAGAGCAGGTTATAAATTACCTCGGATTTCACTTACGTAGTTTCATTCTTGAAAGTTTTGGTTGAGGAGCGCTATTGACCCCAAAGTAGGAGACAAAGTTCTAATTCTTCGTCCAGCATACGTAGCTGGAAAAGTTGGAGTTATTTGTGGTCGAGAACTACTCTCTAGCGGTCAGTCTAGCGATCGCTGGCTGATTCGAGTAGATTCTAAAAATGATTCTGAAAGTATAGTGGTGTCGCTAACCCCAAAAGAGTTTGAAGTACTCCTGTTGGACTCTGATTAAGCTTTAGTTGCATCCGGTGGTGGCTCTAGTTCGTTTGGCGGCTCATCGCCAATCCCTAGTTCCTTTTTACTGCGTTTTAACTGTTTCCAGAGCGCCTTAATTTGCTCATAGGCTTGTTCAGGAGAGATTTTTCCAGAAGTTTCTAAATTGGTGATGTAGCCAACTTTTTGAGCAAACTCTTGCAGATTGGCGTTAAACAAGAGGTTTTCTGGCTTAACTTGACCGTAATAACGACTATGAGGGTAGAAAAAGCTGTCTTTGTCTCCCTGATCTGGCTGGCTCATAAGTCACCCCTAATAAATAATTTTTTGTGAAATATATTTAATCAATCCTTAACTGAAGTAATATTTATAACTAAAAATATTTAATACTTACTTAGATTTATCATCAAGCCATATTTTACCAAAATTTTTGGTAAAAATAACCTTTTAGAGATTTGAAAGGTGATATATAAGGCAATACGGTTGCTGTTAAGGATTGTTGATGATAGCGTCAGCGCAGCCTATCCCGATACAAACGATCGCATGGCAGGAATGTGCTGTCTTATTCCACAGGTGTAGAACTTTCGGATGCAAGGTTTCTACATTGCCATCCTGATAATGGTTTTGGTCTTATCACCAACTGTATTAATATATCAGGGAGGGATCGTGCCATAAAATCCATACTTAGTACAACTTTTGCCTCTGGTGACACGAAACGTAACACTACCTCTTCTTGGCAGAGAATTTGAGCATACTGAGCTATTTATTTTTAACTTTAATTTAATCTTAACTTGTACTTAATTTTCAGTAAACAGCCTGATTTGCCGTAATTATTTAAGTAAAAATTTGATTTGTATACATGATTACTTACAAACTTAACTTTAATTAATACCTTTTGTACTGCAAAGTTAAGCTTAATTCATCCTTTAGGTGAAAACGATACGCCTGCTAACAAGGGTAAAGTCTGAAATACACTAACATCAAGTATTGAGTTTGAGAATAAACTAGAGAGTTTTTTCCTTAACATTACTGCAAGCTTCTTTTGAGATGACAATAGAACCATATTTGTACAAATTTGCCTAGAGACGTTATGCTGCCTTTGTGTCACTTGGCTAAATCAGTTTACAGGCAGGTGCGATTGAAAACAGCAACTCAAGAGGAATTATGAAAGAACTTAGTGAAAACGTTTCACCTTACGGTGACACTTTTATTACCCACCGAAAATACAAAATTTTCTACAACTACCATAAAAAACATGGTGAATGGTTTTTCATCGTGTATGGCACAAATAAAGCAGTACGGTATGGCTATCCCTGCCTTGGTAGTGACTGGCACAAAAGCAAAGAGAAAGGAATCGAGTGGGCGAAAGCATTAATTGATCATGTTCTCAAAACGCCGAAAGCTCAAAAATAGAGGTTCAAACTAAATCTTTTAAAAAGGGTGTGGGGTGTAGGAAATTCCCATCAATTGCCTTGAGGGGATTTAATAAGGAGTTATCATATGAACCAAATCAATCGGGTTGCGATCGTTGGTGGAACCCACGGAAATGAGTTCACAGGGGTATACCTGATTAAAAAATTTAACCAGTTTCCTTATTTGATTGAGCGACCTAGCTTTGAAACTTTGACGTTATTAGGCAATCCCAAAGCCTTTGAGGAAAATAGGCGCTACATTGACAACGACTTGAATCGTTGCTTCAAAAGTCAAGACCTGCTCGACCCAACGCTTTGTGGCTATGAACAGATGAGGGCAAAAGCCATCCACCAAATACTGGGACCGAAAGGCAAATCCCAAGTGGATGTGATTTTGGATTTGCATACTACAACTGCAAACATGGGGTTGAGTATTATGCTGGAGAACCAGCATCCCTTCAGTTTGCAATTAGCTGCGTATCTGACCTCGATGAATCCCTTGATAAAGGTTTCTTGGACACAACCGAACCAAGAGAGCGCCCTTCTGAGATCCCTATGCGAATTGGGTTTTGTCATTGAAGTGGGTCCTGTGGCTCAGGGTGTCTTGAATGCAGACTTGTTTGCGAAAACGGAGAAACTGGTTTATGTCATGTTGGACTACATAGAAGGATACAACAAAGGTTTAGTTCCACAGACTCACAGCACACTCACCTTGTATGAATATGTGGGAACCCTCGACTATCCCAGAAATGAGAAGGGTGAGATTCAGGCGATGATTCACCAACAGCTTCAGTTTAGGGACTATGAGCCTCTCAATCCAGGTGAGCCGATTTTCCTAACCTTTGATGGTAAGGAGATTGCTTATGAAGGAGAATCAACAGTCTATCCAGTTTTCATTAACGAAGCAGCTTACTACGAGAAAGGCATCGCGATGTGTTTAACCAAGAAACAACAGGTACTGTTGAGAGATTAAGGCGCTGTTAAGAAGAACGCAGAACACAGAACACAGTAATCAGAATATCCCCACCGATACAATCCGGGGGATATAAAAGATTAAACACTGATAAGAATAAGCAGCACTTTGCATTTAAGTATAAAAAAACAAAAATCTCTGCAATTTTTCGTAATTTTCCGGAAATAAAACCAGATATGATGTTTGAGTTCTATCAATTTTTGATTTTATCTGGAAAAATGCCCTAAAAGGCTCAATTAGAGTGAGTTCTGAAAAAGGTAAATCCTCCATAAGAGATATTTTTAAATAAACATTTATGAGTGAATATATATTTAGTAGTACAAATTGTCGATAACAGCAGTCAAACCCTAAAATCATGTTCACGAGTTCTGAAAAATCTCAGTTGTCCTGAATTTGGAGTCATCAACATCAATCTCATTCATCGTTTGGCAATATGTAATTCTTGACCGAAGAGGCAGGGGAGCAAGGGGCAGACGAGCAGGGGCGAAAAAGTTAAACCTAAGTTTTCCTGAATTTATAGGAATTGAAGATATCCTTAAATCTATAAAGGAGAGCAAAAAAGATTTACATTCAAAGCAATTGGACGAAATTGTCGAAAGAAATGTTATTTCTATTTTCATCTATCATCTATATTATTAAAGACATCAGGGGAAAATTCTGACAAGAGATGAATGGTTCTTGTTTAAGATGTAGCAAAAAAGATGATTTTAAAGCAAAGATTATCTCAGAAAATAAATGACGCTAAGTTACTATATAGTGTTTTAGCTGCGTATAAAAACTACATCGAAAAAGTGATTAGTTTAATGGCAGATGCCTTGCTAATAACGACTAAGTTAGGAGAAATAAAGAAAGTAAATTCCGCAGCATTAGAATTATTTGGTTATAGTGAAGAAGAATTAATAAATAAACCAATTTCTTTAATATTTGAAGATAATAATTTATGGCAACAAGCTTTGCAACAGGTTTATTTATGTAAAAAAAGTTTTCAAAATAGAGAATTTATATGTCGCAAGAAAACAAAAGAAAAAATCCTGATTGCTTTTTCTTGTTTAGTGATTAAGAAAAAAATAGATGGGTTAGAAGATATTGTATACATTGGTCGAGACATCACCGCCAGACAGCGCAGACAACAACGCAATAATACACAATATGCTATAAGCCGTATATTATCAGAGTCTCAAAGTATAAAGCAGGCGATTCCGAAGATTCTACAAGCAATTTGTGAAAACCTGGGATGGGATTTAGGAGAACTTTGGACATCAAATCAATACATAGAAGCATCGGTACAGCGATGCAGTTTCAATCCAGTTCTCAGGTGTGTGGAAATTTGGTCGAGTCGAACATTTGCGGCGCGAGAGTTCAAAGCAATCACTTGGCAGACGACTTATACCCCTAGTGTAGGCTTACCTGGTCAAATTTGGGTGACGCGATCGCCCGTTTGGATGAGTCATATATCGCATCATACTAATATTGAGCGATTGGGCAAGGAACAGGGCGCTGACGGGCGATGCTTCAAGGAAGCCGCCTCAGAGAGGCGATCGCAAGCCGCTGTTGAAGCGGGATTGCATACAGCATTTGGCTTTCCCATCTTGGCTGATAATGAAATGTTAGGCGTGATGATTTTCTTGAGCCGGGATGTACAATCAAAAGATGCAGACCTGCTGCAAATGATGGTTTGTATAGGTAGCCAAATCGCTCAATTTATCAAACGCAAACAAGCAGAGTCAGCGCTACTGGAAAGCGAAGAACGCTATCGAGATTTGTTTGAAAACGCTAACGACTTGATTCAGTCTATGACTCCCTATGGTCGTTTGGAATATGTTAATCGAGCGTGGCTTAAAACTTTAGGATATACTCAAGCTGAAATTCAGAAGATCAATTTATTTGACATCATCCATCCCGATTTTCAAGAAGAATGTCGGGAATTATTTTGTCGCGTGATGTCAGGGGAAAAACTCGAACAACTGACAACTGTATTCGTTTCTAAAGATGGTCAAAAAATCTTTGTCGAAGGGAATATTAATTGTAAATTTGTAGAAGGAAAACCAGTTGCCACTCGCGGCATTTTTCGTAACATGACTGGGCGCATTGTAGCAGCTGACTTTTCACGTCATGTGGAAAAACCAACGCAAAACCTAACCCCCCAACCCCCTTCCCTAAAAGGGAAGGGGGAGAATTCAAAGCCTCTCAAAAAGCAGGAGAGAGGTTTGGAGAGAGGTTTTCCAGATCCCATGAAAAGTAAGATTGTAGCAGAGGAAGCACTACGCTATCAACAGCAAAAAACCGAACGCGTTTTTTTAGATATCTTACCAGAAGCAATCTTCAACCGCGAGAAAGAAGAACCAGCTACAATTGCAGAAGACTTTGCTAATGTCACAGTTCTGTTTGCAGATATTGTAGGTCTTACTGAAATCGCCTCTCAAATAACAGCGATTCAATTAGTCAACATACTCAACAAAATTTTTTCAGTTTTCGACCAACTTACCGAGCGATATGGTTTGGAGAAGATTAAGACTACCGATGATGCTTATATGGTGGTTGGTGGTCTGCCTAGGCGATGCCCAAACCACGCCCAAGCGATCGCCCTTGAGGACACTGGCACCTTTGCGATCGCCCAGATGGCGTTAGATATGCAAACAGCGATCGCCCAGTTCAATACTGAAAACAACAAAAACTTTAGCATCCGTATCGGCATTCATAGCGGTCCGGTGGTGGCGGGAGTCATTAGCATCAAAAAGTTTACCTACGACCTCTGGGGAGACACAGTAAAAATTGCCAGCCTTATGCAATCTCAGGGCTTGGCTGGCAAAATTCAAGTGACAGAAATTACCTACAAATGTTTACGTGATGAATTCCTATTTGAAAAACGTGGTGAAATCGAAATCAAAGGCAAAGGGAAGATGACGACTTATGTGTTAGTCAGTCGCAAGTGATGAGGACAATATTGCTCCCTTATCTCCCTTATCTCCCTCATCTCCCTCATCTCCCTCATCTCCCTCATCTCCCTTATCTCCCTCATCTCCCTCATCTCCCCCTACTTCCACTACTCCCCGCCTCCGGTATTAGGAATCAACCTGCCTACAGGATAAGTTGCGACTTCTCGGGGAGAAGCGCCATCAGTCACAGCAGCTGGTATTTCATCTACTGATTGGGTTTTAGCTGCTAAATAATCTGTCCGCAGCTTTTCTAGCATTTGTTCGCGCTTGTCATACAGCCGCTTCAAAGAACGAGGCTGACTTTGGTTTAAAACGTAAGCTGTGACTAACGGCAGTGCAATTGTGCTATCGGTATAACAAACGATGGTGCTGGGTAACTCTTCAGGGTCAATCTTACCCCAACTCACAGCTTCCGAGGGTGTTGCTCCAGATAACCCTCCAGTATCAGGACGAGCATCGGTGAACTGGACAAAGTAATCGTGTCCTCGTTCTTCTAGCCCCAAAACTTCATGAATTTGCGGTTGTGTTTGTAGCAAAAAGTTTTTCGGACTGCCACCACCAATAATGACAGCTGCACTCTTGCCTCCTGTCTCCCGCGCAGAGTACGCAATGGCTGCCGTCTCATTGACATCTATCGAAGGGTCTAAGATTAGCTTGGAACCTTCCAACGACAATGCGGCAACGTTCATACCAATGGAACTATCACCTGGCGAAGATGTATAAATAGGTACTCCATATTCATAAGCCGTAGCGAGCAAGCAGGAATGCTTAACCCCCAGTTGCTTTTCTACTTCCCGGACATACTTGCCTAGTAGATGATGAAATTCCGCAGTTCCCATCCGTTTTTGGAATGGTTCTGCTTGCAAAACTTTACGGATGAAAGCATCTGTTTCCAACAGCACATCATAGCCAAAGATAATGTCATAAATACGGATAGTACTTTGCTGCCGCAGCTTCACATCATCCAAAAACGGATTGCCAGCGAAGAGTTCAAAACCTAGCCCATAGTGCATATCATGGTAAAGGTTAGCACCAGTGCTGATGATCCAGTCAATAAATCCGTTGCGGATTAACGGTGCCAGTGCAGAAACTCCGTATCCGGCTGGTGTCATCGCACCAGAAAGGCTGACTCCTACCGTCACGCCTTCCTTAAAGACATCTCGACTAAGGAGATGGCATATCTCCCGTAACCGTGCTGAATTGTAGGCGGTGAAGTAATTATCAATCAAATCGACGACGCCGATATCAGTTGGCATCGGTGCAGGTGAGATTTTTTTACCCAGCTGTTTTGACATTTTTGGTAGCCCCCAAAGAAATAACTGATAAGTTTACTAGACATCCGTCTAGCTAGACTCAACGACAAAAGATTTCTAGTCTGCATAGGCAGGTTTTCTGGTACTACCCCAAGCATGAAAATCTTCCTCCCCTTGTCCATTTTCTAGTTAGCCCCAGACTTGTACTCTATAGACGACTAGATGTCAAATCTGAATAAACAGACAGGATACAATCGTATCTACCTTTGAGTGATTTCTTGCATCACCTGCAAGTAACAATTGTAAGCGTTTTGCCCAAAACAAACGAAAATGGCTTGTTCTAGGGAATCATTGCTCTGTAAAAACTTATTAACTTCACTAACAGCAATTTTAGTAGCCCGGTGGAGCGGAAAACCATAAGCGCCTGTGCTAATGGCTGGAAAAGCAATGGTTTTTATGCCATTTTGCACTGCTAAGGCTAAACTGTTGCGATAACACTGTGCCAAGAGCTCATCTTCACCAGAATTCCCACCTTCCCACACAGGACCAACAGTGTGAATGACCCACTTTGCCGTCAGGTGATAACCTCTGGTGATCTTTGCTTGACCAGTATCGCAACCGTGTAACTTGCGACACTCTTCCAAAAGTTCTGGTCCGGCGGCACGATGTATCGCGCCATCTACACCGCCTCCTCCCAACAGGGTGTTGTTGGCAGCATTCACAATAGCATCTACCTGTAGCTGAGTAATATCGTCTTGGATCACGGAAGCTCTATTTTCCATAAATCAGCCCAATCGTTGCATTCTTAAGTTTTGGTTGATCATATCCTCCTACACCAGATATGGTAGCTTCATCACGGAAGATACTTATACTTTATGCAACCGTGCAAATGTCCTGCAAACCAGGCAAAATTTAATAACCACCTCACGAAACTTTCTCTATCACGAACTCTCAGCATAAATTTCAAAGCAAGAATGACTGCGTCTTTGACAAACCCCTGCCATTTGATTAACTTAGGCATACCCAGTTGTTGATGCTTTTTATGTAGCAAAACGTCGTAACAAGCTAATTTCCAAGATCGACGGTACAGACCTTCAATGGTGTTGCGAAACCGAAAATGAACGAGTGCATCTTTTGCAGAGTCAAGTGTTTTGCCTGCCTCTTGAATCCTCCAGCAGTAGTCAACGTCTTGGAGTGAGAGCATTGTTTCATCGAAACCACCGACCATTTCATGGACTGAACGCTTGACACCAAGATTACTGGCACCTGCATATGGAAAATATGGATGTTTGTTAACTCCATTGCCCTCTGCGTATGCACAGCACTCAATGACCCACGGTTGATTCAGTTTCGAGTACTCGTTGCAACCTGCAACTAAGTCGTGTTTGGAGAGCGCTTCAATCATAGCTGCTACCCATCCTGGGGCAACTTCGTCGTCAGCATCGCAGAATGCAAAGGCAACACCCTTGGCAACACTTGCACCAACGTTGCGGGCGTGGGCAGAACCTCTGCGAGCAGATGCTTCGACAAAACGAAGATGAGGTATGCGCTGCTGATATTGTTTGATGATCGCCACGGTGTCATCAGTTGAGCCGTTGTCGGCAACAACAATCTCCCACGGTTCGGAGCATTGCTGCTTAGCCAACGCCTCCAATTGAAAAGCGATGGTATCCGCAGCATTGAAACAGGGTACGATCACACTTAATTTCATCAAAATTTGATATTCCCTTCAATTCGTGCTTTTTCAGCACCTGACATTGTTTATCAAAATTTTTTATATATTTTTTTTCTCATACTACTGAGGTTCCTGTGTGACAAATTTTTCACTGGTCATCGTACCAAATTTTGAGATTCTTTTGTTATAGAATTAACATTTATATCAGTAAATTTAAGGCAATGCCTTGAGTAGTGTAACGGAAGCTGCAATCAAATGCCAACTAAACTAAACGGTATAGTTTAGTTTTTCCTGTAGCGATTGTTCACAATAGTATCTACCTGTAGCTAAGTCATATCGCCTTGAATAACAGAAATTCTGTTTCCCGCAATTGAGTTCGCTTGCTTCAGATTGACTGTTTTGGTTCATGCTAGTAGTAATGACACTGAACTCAATGCCAGCGCCATGCAAACCGATGAAACTTGGGCAACCACTAGTGATGTAGCCGTTGGGGAGAATTCCTCCCTGACGTCAGAACAGTACCGCAAAAAGATGGAACGACGCAAACAAGTGCAGGAGGTGCGAGTTACTAATGCCTCTACTGAAAAAGGGTTAATTATCGTAAATACTGGTAATGGCAAGGGAAAAACCACGGCGGCGCTAGGAATGGTGTTGCGTGCGCTTGGTCATGGTTATAAAGTCGCGATTATTCAATTTATCAAAGGAGCTTGGGAACCTGCGGAAAAAAGAGTTTTCAGTATTTGGCAAGATGATTTATTAGAATTTCATGCTATGGGCGAAGGCTTCACTTGGGAAACCCAAGACCGCGATCGCGATATTGAAAAAGCTGTCGAAGCTTGGCAAAAAGGATTAGAATATATCCACAACCCAGACTTCAAGCTGGTGCTGTTGGATGAAATTAATATAGCTCTTAAACTTGGTTACTTACCAGTTGAAGAAGTTTTAGCCGGGTTGGCTCAAAAGCCGCCTGACAATCATGTTATTCTCACGGGCAGAGGTGCTCCCACGGCATTGATTGAACGAGCTGACTTGGTGACAGAAATGTCCCTAATTAAACATCCCTTCCGCGATCAAGGCATTAAGGCGCAACCAGGAATTGAGTATTGACAAGGGTGTCAATTTGTGTCTTGCAAATTGTCTGCATGGTTATTTTTGATTTCCTACTCCCTTACGGGCGCAAGGCATTACACCCCTACTGACTGATACCGCTTTGACACATTTGTAAAACCTGGCGATCGCTGCTAGCGATTCCATTGACCGGATAATAATCTTGCAGCGTGACAGAGTGGGCATAATTGCTGGACTCATCATCCATAACCCGAGGCAATGTATTGTTTGTTGCTACCTGAGTTGGGCTTTGATCACCAGGGTAACCTGTTACCGTCATTGCCAACTGTCCTGAGGACTGGAGTGTGCCATTAAAACAACTAAACTCAGAGCTTGGCATATAGAGCGCACCAATCACTTTGCTCTGCCGTTTCTCAAATATGATATAGCCTTGCCCGAGTTCACCTGATTTTGGCGATTGACCATAAAGGTAAACACCATCTTGTTGGGGAAATTTAGCTCCTGTAGCCGCAGCTGTGGCTTTTTTGGCAGATGTTTGGGGTTCTACAACCTTTGCTGTGGTTGTTGTAGACACCATTTCTAAATTATTTGGTTGAGTGATATTTGGTTGAGTGACATGACCTAGAACACTCACTGATTTTGTCAGTGCTTTGCGCAAACGGGCTTGCTTGTCCCCACTGAATTCTGAAGCAGGCGAAGGATGACTTTGCAACCAAGTGTAAGTTGGTAACTGAGAATCTGTAGAGGACACCGTGGATGGATCAACGTATGCAGTTTGGTTACTGAGTACTGGTTTCGGAAAATTAGCAACAAAACCAAGGATGAGAAGTCCGCCTACAAAGGGGATTCCTAATAAACTTGAGGAAACAAACTTTTTGATGTTGTTAGCCACCCTACTACTCCTGTAAAAAAATTATCTGGGTTTTCTACAACTTACTTACAACTTACCGAAGTATTGATATATAAAGGCTCCGTCAATGGTTTGATTTATATTGTCTGGAGAAATCTTTGCCAACAAATAAATTCTTCATTGAATTTTGGGCGATGATCTTAACCTACCATTATTCGGTCTATTCGCGCTTCACCCCTTAGGTTCACCCGATAGGATGATTGTTTTGAAAAATGAAAAATGAAAAAGAAAACCTAATTTTTAGCATTTTTCTTGTTGATTATTTAATTTCAAAAACAATTAACACCTTTTTGCTAGAGTCATCTCTCTAATGTATGAACAAGCTAAACTACACAAGCAATTCTCTGGATTCCGGATTTCGTGGAGAAATTTTGGCAAAAATAACTGAATATAGGGAAGTACGGTTGGTGATAAGACTTGATCCTCCCTAGCCCTCCTTAAAAAGGAGGGAATTAAGCCCTCTTTTGTAACCAACTGTATTGGAATATAGGGAAATCGGGGGAAATGGTAACCCATGACCAAAAAAGCACTTCAATACTCAGCACTTCAATACTCAATAGAACTTACACACTATACGAATGTACCCATATAGATATTGACAATAGGTTGTTTTTGCCAGCAGCTTATAGGAAGCTGTTGGTTTAACTTTAAGCTGCAATTGTGAAGAACTTGGGAATTTTTAAAGACAACCCTCAAAAATTCTCTTGTCTTAAGTTCAGACTTAACGAGCGTCCCACTGTACCAGGCTTGATATAAGCTCACACAGCAAGTGGATTCATCTGTGGAGGTCATTGTAAGTTCTGTGTTCTATGTTCTCCTCATAAAAAAATCGCCCCCTGAATTCAGGAGGCGCGTCGCCATGATTCATTCAAAACCTAGCAATGCTACGTCCGTAGATTAGCTAGCAACGTATTCTTTAACATTGGCACGACGACGACGCAGATGAGCAAGGGCTTGATGCTCTAACTGACGGACGCGTTCGCGGCTGAGGTTCAACCGTTCGCCAACTTTCGCCAAAGACATTTCGTTTCCATCCAGTAAACCAAAGCGCAGGGCTAAAACTTCTCGCTGTTGCGGGGTGAGTTCTGCCAGCATATTGTTTAAGTCTTGGCGCAAGAATTCCTGGGTGGTGTAATACTCTGGTGATGGTCCTTCATCTTCGAGCATTTCTTGCAGTTCGGTATCTTGGTTATCGCCAACTTTTACATCCAAAGATACTGGCTGACGCGCCATGTTCAGGTACTCGCGGATTTGCGCTGGTTCTAACTCAAGTTCTTTGCCAATTTCTGCGGGAGTTGGCGATCGCCCCAACTTCTGAGCCAGTTCACGCTGCACTTTTTTGATTTTGTTCAGCTTCTCGGTAATATGGATCGGTAAACGAATGGTACGACCTTGCTGAGCGATCGCCCGCGTAATCGCTTGACGAATCCACCAGTAAGCGTAGGTCGAGAACTTATAACCACGCGTTGGGTCAAATTTCTCCACACCCCGCTCTAATCCTAGTGTTCCTTCCTGGATGAGATCCAGAAACTCCATGTTCCGCTTCTGGTACTTCTTAGCAATGGCAACAACTAAGCGCAAATTCGCTTCAATCATCTTCTGCTTTGCCCGCTTGCCTTGATGTACTATCTGTTTGACCTCAGTCTCAGATTTGCGAACATGAGCAGCCCATTCTTCTAAGCTCGGTTCCTGGCGCAATTTCTTCGCCAAAGCCTCCTTAGCATCCAGGAGCGTCATCATTTGTTGTACCTGCTTCCCAAAGACAATCTCTTGCTCACGGGTTAGCAGCGGTACACGACCAATCTCGCGCAGATAGGTTCGCACCATATCAGCCGTGAATTTGGCGTTAAGGTTTTCGGTTTGGGTATCAACAGTAGGCATTGGTGCGTTTTCCTCTACTCCGTAAACAAAAATTAATACTCAATAACTAGGGCGGATTGGGAAAGTTAGTACACGTAATACGCATCCAGGGGAACTATCAGGAGAAAATTGATTTCTACAGAATTTGTCAAGACGGTCACTCTTTTCGATAGGTTCCCCTAGCTTCCCTAAATTTTGAAATCGTTTATAACCATACTGGTTTGTCTTCAATAATTCTTTTAATCCTTAAATCCCTGATGCCGAGAATCATAATACGAAGTCAGTATGACTTCTAGATCTTCTATAGTACGATATATCATGTTAATCGTAAAGTACTTTAGTTAAATCTTTCTATTATAATGCAAATCAATGTTATTGTACGAAGAGTCTAATACTCATTTTGAAAAGTTACACTATCTATAGTGACTCTAAAATCCCGTAATCATTCCTCCATCTATAGCCGGATAACCGAACTGAAATGGTTCTCATCATGGAGGGATGTCACGAAATCTAGAAATCGGGAATTGGAAATTGAGAATTGGTAGTTGATATCTTTTCTTTGTTAACCTGGGTTGACAGCTATCACTTTTTCCACCAAGGACTCAATAGCCGAAAAGGGCGCTCCAGGCTTGAGAGCTTGTTCAAAAGCCATATAAGTATCTGGGTCGTAAGTTTTGAGCCAGTTCCAACTCTCCTTTGAACCGAAATACCACTTCTGGCGTAGGGCAAAATAGTCTTCAAGCAGCGTATATAGCAGCCACACGCGACGATAATCAGCCTCAATGTCTCCTTGGGAGATGCGCTTTAACATCTTGTAGGACCAAGTGCGCCGCAGTTGAATTTCGTTTGCTGATAGCGCCGCAGGACCAATGGCAAACAAGTCGTCTACTTGCTTGAGCAACTTTTGCCCAAAACCTTCCCGCTCTCGCAATACTATGCCCCCTCGAACCCGCAGGAAGGATTCTTCTATAATCATAACATCTTTCTCGTTATAGATGAAAATATCTAAGTAGCTATCATTCCAGAGACGGGCATCGTGTAGACTCTCGCCAGTTTGTCTAACAGCAATGAGGTCATAGTCACTTTCACGAGTTTGTGTGCCTTTGGCTCTGGAACCGTACAAAATTACAGTATGGCATCCGTGAACGTTGCAAAGTTCATCAACCACTGCTGCAAGAATCTTGTCATCCTTGAGTTGATTTAGGTAGCTGGACATAATTACAGAGTTTGTTCAAGAAGTGGTCATGGGTACGTAATTGCGCCCAAGCGCGACTACAAGCCTAAATATCAACTACGAATTACCCGCCACCCATTACCAATGTTAGAGGATGTTTAAGAAGTATCAAATATTTTGTTTGATCCCCCCTGCCCCCTTAAAAAGGGGGGTAAAAGTCCCCCTTTTTAAGGGGATTTAGGGGGATCATTGATAAATTTTGGTACAAAACTACACTTTCCAAACATTCTCTTAGACCGTTTGTTACTTTGATCGCCCTAAAAACTACCAGGATTGTCGTCTAGGGCAAGCAAGAAGTTAATTAGGTCATTCTGCTGTTTTGGGCTAAAGCCAGTGGTCTTGTCCACATAATAGTCATGACCGGTACCATCAAGATTATTGCGCTCTAGGGCTGGATTTGCCTGATTCGTTGCAACAACTTGTTGACGAAGTTCACTATCGACTAAGGCACGCAAACTGCTAGCGCTGTCAGCAGGTATGCCTTGGCTAAGGGTTCCAGTCAAACCTAAGCCGCTAGAGTCAACTACACTAAAACTACCATCAGGCGCAACTTGAAGTGATTCTGCTCGCACCGCTACCCCACCATCGTGCAAGTAAGAGGCACTGAGATAAAGCCCTCGTAGAGAAGGGGTTTTGTAGCCACCATCAGGCAATATGCCTGTCGGTAGGGTAGTTGGGGTGTCACTAATGCCTTGTGTTGGCACGTCCAAAGTCTCGGAGTTAGGAGGAACGGGAACAGGAGTGTTGAAGGTATAAATCTTAGGTGGTACCAGCAACTTGTTCAGGGCGAGGCGGGACTGGGCGCGAGCTGCGTTGCCTTTGATTTGCGCGATAGGGTGAATCTTGTTATCGGTGAAGAAAGGTGGAATGTGGCAAGTGGTGCAGTTGGCTTGCTCAAACACTTTAGCGCCACGCTTAACAGAACCGCTTAAGAGCGCCTGCTGATTCTCAGGGCTTTGATTTGCAGGTGGGACTAAGCTATTTTGAAAAACAGCCAAAGCATTCTCTGGAAATAAGAAAGGCTGATGGGGAGAGGCATTGGGATTTTTTAGGATATTAGGACCAAAGACTAGACCGTTGTAGGTGAATAAGGTTGGTTTGAGATTCGGATAAGAACCCGTTCTAGGGGCTGGGTTTTGGTCTTCCAGTTCAGCTTGGATAGGGTCTGGGGCAATTTGGCGCAGCCACTCTGAAGGTTTGACTGGTTGCCCTTCTGGTAAGCGAAGAGCGGGATCAGCAGCATTTTGTAGGACAGTACCCAAATAAACTTCTGGATCTATGTTGAGAGTTTCGCTACTCAATTGAGCAGCCGCAAGCAAGTTGACTTCGGAAGAGAAGACGGAAGCAGCTTGAGCACTTAGTCCAGCAAAAGGACCTACTGCAAATTCACCACTGGATGTGTAAGGTCCACTGTTAAAAGTGAAGAGGTTTGAGATTTTAGTCGTATTGTTGATGCCATCAGGTGTGCTCTCGAAGTGACCGAAAGGCACATCAAGCACAGCATCGTCGAAAGCTTCTTCAAATTTTTGAGGATCGGGCAGAGTCACTAATTGACCAGTACTATCTATGATTTGCTTGCCATTGCCTTGGTATTTGGGATCAAGGGGGTTGAAGTTCAAGCGAGCAAAGCCTGCTGCTGAATTAGGTGCTAGAGCAATCAAAAAGGGAATTGCTAAATCGGTATTTGGTACTCCCTTTAGCAATTCGCCAGTTTTTGTCACCGTGACATGACATAAGGCACAAGTGATCTCGCCATTGGCGTTTGAGCCATTGGCATTGGCGTTCAATCCTAGTGGAAAAGTTCCGCCCTTTTGTACATCCAAACCAGTATTAAAGACAAGTCCTTTTGGAAAAGTTCGACTGCCTATCTTTATATCTTTTTGAAGAGTGATGGATAAGTTACTGGTTGGTTGTCCACCTAAGGTAGCGATCGCACTTTGAAGTTCCTCTTGCAGGTTCGCAAGACCTGCGCGAAAACCAAACACGCCTTGCAAGCCAAATGTGTCTCCTATTTTGCGTTTAAAAAATATATTTTCACCTTTTTCAAGCAAATCCTGACTTATCTCTACAGCGCCAACACGCTGATAAGAAACGGGATCGCTGTCGTCAAGTCCTTGTGTACGTACTAGTTGAGCTGCTTGTTCGGGGGTGAGCAATTTGCCAAAGTAGTCGTAGTAGCCTACAAGCTGGGTTGGCGCGGGCTGGAGAAGCGCAACAGATGCCATTGTCCTCGCCTGTATTAAGATGTTTGATAATACCGTAGCAAGCAAACTAGATATTAAAATCAGTGCGAACACAAATAATCTGTGACGCCAACGCATATGTGCTCCCTAAAGACTAATTTAAATTGTTTGTTACAGCACTGATTCTATGATTCGACCACGAATCGTAAGGTGGGCATTGCCCATAAAAGCTTATCTAATAAACATTTGAGATATCACTGAGCAATGCCCACCCTACAGAGTAAATTTGAATCAGTCTGGGGCAGACTAGCATAATGCGCTGAATTGATATAAATTACGGATACAATTCTTTAAATCTTCTTTTCTTTCACTCTTTTAGAAGACCAATTCAGCTATCAAATTTAAGTTGAAAGTCATTAGACAAGATTGCGGAATCTGAGTTCCATCTGTGTCCATCTGTGTCCATCTGTGGTTAATTATTCTTTTTTTTGACTTTTGCAAGAAATCTATTGCTGTATCAAATTTTCAATCTCCTCAACTTTCAGGTACTTTAAACCAAAATGTTCCGTAGTAACTACCAATTGCCAAATTTCAAGTCGAAAATTCCTAAAAGCCAAGATCCGCTTTGGCTAGTTCAGCAGCGGCGAAGACTTCTTC
The DNA here is from genome assembly GCF_963920835.1 of Scytonema sp. PCC 10023. Classification (NCBI taxonomy): domain Bacteria; kingdom Bacillati; phylum Cyanobacteriota; class Cyanophyceae; order Nostocales; family Scytonemataceae; genus Scytonema; species Scytonema sp. PCC 10023. The sequence continues at coordinate 34,450 of NZ_CAWUDP010000026.1, read as the reverse complement.
ATCTGGTTTTTCTTCCCAAGCAGTTTCGCCAATTTCTTCATAGAATTTGGCATCGTAGGGACGGGTACGCACGACTACCGGCATGGGGACGGCGTGACCTAAAATTAAGGCTTGTTGCTTAGAGTCCAATTTTGCCAACACAGACCGCAAAGCACCTCCACCAGACACCCCTGTAAAAATCGCTTCAATGTCTTTTTCATCGTTGAGTAGGGCGGTGATGCGAGTGCCAATCTGGGACATCACTTCATTATCTATGCCCGATGGACGTTGATCAACTACCAACAGTGTTACAAAATATTTCCGCATCTCACGGGCGATCGTCCCGAAAATAGTACTTTGTACTGTTGCTGGGTCGAGGAAACGGTGCGCCTCCTCAATAGTAATCATCAGTTGTGTTGGTTTATCGTTCGGATTTTTTGTTTGTAAAAACTTCTCCGCCTTGCTGACATAGTGTTGGTGAATCCGCCGGGTAATCATGTTGGTCACCAACATATAAGAAAGCATATTTGATTGAGAGCCAAACTCTACAACAATATTCTTCCCAGCTTCTAGGGAACGCAACATTTGATTGACGTAATTTTGGGGACAAGCCGCACGCATATACTTTAAATTCTCCAATCGCAGGAGTTTGCGCTGCAGTGCTGTAATCGAACCTTGGTGTCCTCGCTTCTCCTCACAAAAGAGCTTGATTTCCTCATTAGTCATATTTATGAGTTGGAGAATCCAAGACTTGCCAAACTCAGCGAACAAAATATTGGCGTTATCCAAACTCGCTTCCGAAAGTCCTAAATCACGACTGCATAATTTAATATCTTCTACTTCAATTTGGTCGTAACTTAAGTAGAGTTCTTGAGCGTGAGGAACACCTCGACGTTTCGTGGATTCTGGGTCAAGAGTGTATACTTCAACTAAACTGGGAAAGAGCTGCTTTAAACCTTTAACAGTGCTAAATTGTTTGCCTTCTGAGACGGCTTCCCAGCCATATTCTGAGTGCATATCAAAAATCAAATTCACCGCGGCATTTTTGCGGATTGTCCCAGCTAAAAGTAACCTTGTTAAAAACGATTTGCCAGTTCCTGATTTCCCAAAAACGCCGTTGCTTCTTTCTACAAAGCGGTTTAAATCGAGGCAAACTGGTACCTGCATATCCAGTGGTTGACCAATGGAAAAATTTTTCCTTTGAGGATCGTCTTCCCAACCAAAAACTCTACGAAAATCTTCTTCGGAAGCTTCATAAACTTGGCTAAAGTGGCTGGGAATCGTTTTCACTGGGAGCAGTTCCATTGTCGTGCTGGTTTGCGGCTGAAATGATGCCAAACCTGTCGCCGATGGAACAAAGGGATTTGCAGATTTGCCGTTTGTTGGAGAAAAAGATTCTTGAGATTCCGGGGTAAACATCAACATAGGCGCGAGGTTGATGGTACCGTATGTGCCGCCTCCTGCTAAAATCTCTCGCAAAAAAGTGTCTTCCCAATTAGGAGGATTAGCAATAATTCTTTGGTTGGCTATTCCTAACGCTACGTCTGTGAGCATGCAGAAAAAACGCGATCGCACCCCTTGGACAACTAAAAATTTACCCACCCGCATATCTTCTACCGAAACATCGGGGTGCAATCTAACTTCTAATCCCCCTGTGAGAGAGCCTTGTATAACCGAACCTAATGGAGCGTCCAAATTCATTTCATTAATCACATAGTGATGAGCTTTCTCATATGTTGCATTCTAATTGTACAAGACAAAATTGGCGACAAAAGTTTTGTCATTTGTCATTTGTTAAGAACCAACAACTAATGACTAATCACTATTGACTCATTACTCAATTTGAATTGAAGTAGGTGCATTTGGACTTGCTGTGGTGGTACCACCTATGAGTGGTCTGCGATATTGGGCGTAGAGGCGATCGCGCCAAGCAAAGAACGGTTCGTAAGCTGGATTTTCAGCCAATATCGGGACTCCTTTGCCTCTGATGGTTTCTGGTAAATTTAGATACGGACCATCCGGGAACTTCAACAATATCGACATACCCGCCACGGCAAAGTCAGCTAAGGTCGGTTCATCTCCTACTAAATAAGCAGTATCCGCCAACAATAACACGAGCGCTTCCAAGTCTTGCTTCAAGTCGGCGATCGCACTACGTATTGCATCTGGGCTATAACCCACCCCTAAACCCAAAACTGTCAGTACGTCGCTGGGTACTCCTTCTACCAGATTTTTGAGCACATCTGGTGTGTTGGTTGGGAGTAAGGACTTGCGAAAATTCTGGTTTTGACTAATGGCAGAAAACAGTGCTTTGCGACCTTTGATGCCAATTGATTCATCTGCCCATTCTTCTATTAATAAACATACACCCCGCTTTTTTGGATCGGTTGGTATCAAAGGGCGTTCTGGATACTGTGAGTCTAAATACTTGGCTATCTCCGTTGAATCCGCTATATATCTACTACCGTCCTTCAAAACCGGTACTTGACGCTGACCAGTCAACCGGAATAGTTCTACCTGTCCAATCCCTGGCGTCACCTCGATTTTGCGGTACTCCAGCCCTTTATAATCAAGAATCAGACGTACTTTTTCTGAGTATTGAGATAATTCAAACTGGTATAATTCCAGCATTCTTCAGTTCCTGTAGGTGGTTCCCTTATAAATTTTACAATGATGAAAGCAGAAAGCCCACTCCAACGAGCGTGTGGGACGCTACTCGCCTGCACTGGCTTCTCCGTCGGAGAGCGCACCGCGAGTGAATGCGTAGCACATACGCGGTGCTGCTCATATGTTTTCTAATCAATTGCTCAATATATTCACTTGCGCTTATTCCTTTTTCTTTTGGCTGGAATTATGCAATTCTGCCGGAATTTTCATTTTCCGGGAACAGAATAACTAATTCAATGGTCTATAAATGTTTTTTTAATTCAACTATATTTGATATAGACTTTTCTGTGGGTGGGAAATTATAGCGAGTTTCAATTTCATGGAATACGTTTTGAAAGAACAAGAGAACAAAACAACACAGAATTCATTCTCATTCCCTAGCTCATGAGTTGAGGAACTTTATTTGCCCTAGCTGCACTTCATTCATGCCTTGAACGGCTATAAACTCATCAATAGGAAAATGTTCAAATTTTTCCATATTAATGTATTGCTTATTTGTGACAAAAAATCTTACTTCTTTAGTTAGATTTTATGTCTACCAAGATGATATAAATCATTATGGTAATGTGTGGAAATTAAAGCCAAACAAAGTTTATGAAGGTTGAATACAGCAATTTGCTGACCAAGTTGGCTGGCATAGTAGGAGTAACGGGCATTAGTCTCCTTATGGGTCTACCTACTGGAGCAAGCGAGATATTAAATTCTAATCCTGGTATTTTCAAGGAAGCAGCGTATAGTGATGCTCAACGCCTATTAGTAAATGCAGGTTATTCTACACCTAGTGAACCTGTACTACAAGCTACATCCAAAAAAAACCCAGCTAAAAACACAACAGTGGCACAAGGACGACGAGGAGTAAACCCCAGTCCTAGCATTTTACAGGAGTGCCCTTATAACCGTGCTGCTTGTCCTGGTGGAGCTGGGACAAGTCCTTCTACAGCTCCCACCTCTCCCCCTGGAAGCACACCCACCCCGCCTGGAACAGAAGTACCCACAACACCAACTACACCCACAACACCAACTACACCCACCACCCCTGGTGCACCTGGAGCGGGTACAAGTAGCCAAAACTTGGTAGCGCTTGCAGAGTCCAACGGCTCCTTTACGTTTCTAACCAAGGCTTTAAGGGCGGCTGGACTAGCAGAAACCTTGCAAGGCAAAGGTCCTTTCACAGTCTTCGCACCTAGTGATGCAGCATTTGCCAAACTGCCACAAGATGCGGTACAAGATTTGTTAAAGCCGGAAAATAAAGAAGTCCTGGTGAAGATTTTGCAATATCATGTGGTCTCAGGTTCAGTATCGTCCGGTGATTTGAAATCTGGAGAAGTGAAAAGCATTGAAGGCGGTCCGATCAACGTCAAGGTTGATCCGAGCGCTGGTGTAACAGTGAATGATGCTAAGGTAGTTCAGCCTGACATCAAAGCCAGCAATGGCATTATTCATGTGATTGATAACGTGATTTTGCCTCCTGATTTGTAAGTTGTTGGTAAATGTAAACTTTGTAACAAAACTAGGTTGGAATCAATTTTTGACAAAATAAACCCGTTCAAATTATGATAAGGGCGGGTTTTTTTACCTATTGGCAGTGCTTGACAGTCCTACAAAAATGCGTAACGTTGCAATGTGGTATCGACTTCAAGCTGGATCTCTTTGAAGTTGGTGTTTTTCACTGCTTTTAGAGCCTCAAGCACCGCACGCTCACGATAGATGATTTGTCCCAGTCGTTTTATAGCATATAACTGATACATATCTGAAGGTTGCTGTAACTCAGCCAACAGATACATTTTGTAGCGTTCCAAAAAGTAGTTCTCAAACGCCAGAGTGCGATCGCATATCGCACGTAGCTGTTGCCGCTGTGCTGAAGATTGCGGTATCAAATATTTCCATTGATTACGGCATATTTCGTAGACTGCTTCGACCAGATCCGTCCACTCATCATTGATCCAGCGACGGTACTGTGTCACACACTCGCGCTTTGTGACAACATACTGACCTGCCGTAAGCGCGATAAGTGCTGTTGCAGGACATAGGACATTCAACACCAAATCTTTGGTTCCACAATAGATTGCCCCATCAAAGCCGCGTATTCGGCGGTAAGCGTAGCCGTAAAACTCGTCCGCAGGGTCAGGATATTCTAGTGGAAACGTCAACACTTCCCGGTTACCACGTACTCGAGCAAACAACCTATATGGAAAATGCATATTGTCCCGGATATAGTCCTCAATTGGCTTGAGCGGAACCACAGAGCGAATATCTTCCCCATACATTAGCACAGTGGCTTTCTGGAATCTGATTGCACCAATACGAAACAGCGCTTCTTCACTATCGGGTGTTATACCGAGTTCTATAGGACATATCTGCTGGTACGAGTCGAGGAGTTGTGCAAACTGTTGTCGTTCTTCCGCATCAAGACTGCTTTTGAACACAACCCGCATATCAATATCACTAGTGGCTACCGCACTGTTGTCAGCATAACTGCCTTCTAGATAGTAGCCGCGAATTCGGTCTGGAAAACTTTGCTCTAGCAGGTTGATAATGTCACACACCAAAGAGTCAACTTTCTTAACTCCACTTGAGTTAAGCAGAGTAATATCAGTCATAGGCGTTCAAAGTCCTCCAGGTGGTGGCTAGGGCTCTCATTTTAGCAAACCGCGCGAGACTACTCGTCCAGTTGCAACACGATTTTGCCGTGGATGCCGGCTTGACTCAGTTCGTGTGCTCTGCGGGCTTCCGTAAGCGGTAGAACAGTTCCAACACGTAGTTTGACTCGTCCAGAATCAATCAGACTGCCAATTTCACTGAGGTGAGTACTACTGGGGTGAACCATTACCATTTTGCCCTGAACCCCGTAGAATGCTGCGGCATCTGGTGATGGAGGGCTAATTGTTGATACTAGAGTAGCTTTCTCCTTCATCACTTCCAAAGAGCGTTCCTGTACATCGTTACCTACAGTGTCTAGAACAAAGTCAATCTCCTCAATCAGATCCTCAAACCGACTAGCTTTGTAGTCAATGACTTGATCAACCCCTAGCTTAAGTAGGTAATCTCTATCTTTAGCTGAGGCGGTTCCAATCACCTGCGCCCCTTGCAATTTGGCAAACTGTACCGCAAAAGAACCAACACCGCCTGCTGCACCGTGAATCAGTGCAGTCTGCCCAGGAGACAGTTTACCCGTTTGAAACAGCGCTTGCCACGCAGTCAGTCCGGTCATGGGAACGCATGCTGCTTGCACCGGATCGAGGGAAGTTGGTTTGGGGGCAACATCTGCTGCACGAACAGCGATAAATTCAGCGTAGGCACCATCTCGCATCATGTCTGCCAAACCGTAGACTGCATCGGCAATGTGGAAATCAGAGACTTGTGAGCCAACCTCAACAATCTCACCCGCCACATCCCAGCCTAAGATGAGAGGCAGTTTGTGAGGCATGGCTCCTTTAAAATAACCTGCTCGAATTTTGCAATCGAGTGGGTTGACAGCAGCAGCCTGAACGCGGATGAGAACTTCATCTGCTGCAATCTTGGGTCGTGGTGCATCTTCGTCTAGGAGAACGTCTGGTTCACCGTAAGAGTGAATACGAACTGCTTTCATTGTTTCTGTTAGTATTCTGGTCAACATAAATGCTTAAAGCATTACCCCGCAATCCGTCGAAACATCTCTTCTGTCAGCCATTCTGTTCCGGCGACAAAATTACGTCCTGGCGTAGGGAGTAACTCTAAATAAGCGCCTTCACGAATCAGATGACCGAGTTTGCCTTTCACCTCAAAGCGATCAAAGATTTCAGCCGCACTCTCCTGCAAACCCAACTTGAGCAGTGTTCCACGTAGATGCACCTGAGCGGGAAGAGGTTGTTTACCTTCAAGCAAGGCTTTGATGTTGTGGGCGATCGCTCTTCCCTGCTGATAAGCAACTTGAGCCGTAGCAGGCTGAGGGTTTTGGGGATCTATAGAACAATCTCCCCCAGCAAAGACTTCTGGAAACTCTGGTAGTTGCAGAGTTGAGTTCACTATGAGGCGACCTCGCTTGTCTCGATGCTCAGCTGCAATGGGTAATGCTTCAATTAAAGGATGAGTTGCTGTGCCAGCTGTCCAAACAATTGTGGCAGTTTCCAGTACATGAGTTTGTCCATTTTGCTCAAATTCCACTGCATGGGGCTGAACTCCACCGACTCCAGCGCCCAATAATAACTCAACATGCGCAGTCCGCCGACTTAGTGCTGACTGTGCCGTTTTGCGCAGACGTTCGTTGGCAGCGTCTTTAAGAATCTCAGTCCCGCGTTGTAGAATAACGATGCGAATATCCTGAGCATTACCGCCGAAAGGCGTGTACCAAGTAGGCAACAAATCTGCCAAAGTTGCAGCAAGCTCAACACCTGCAGGACCTGCACCAATGATGGCGATAGTAAGTAGCTTGCGGCGCTGTTCTGGGTCTTCGGTTTGGCTTGCCCGTTGAAGACCGCTTCGTAAATGTTTACCTAAGGCAAAGACATCTTGATCAGTACGAAACGGTAAGGAATATTCTTTTGCGCCTGGAGTCCCAAAGTAGCCTGTAGTACTGCCCAACGCCAGAACAAGATAGCCGTAATTATAGCTCAAACCAGAGTTGAACCTGACCTGTCGCTGTTGTAAGTCAATTGCTTGAACGGTATCTAGAAGGAACGTGATACCGGTTTTGTGGAGTAACTCATCGTAGCGGGGCAAAACCAACTCAAGATTGATTTCGCTGCTGAGAAGTTCATAAAGCAGGGGTTTGAAAACGAAGCGCCATGATTGGTCTACCAAGATGACAGGACAAGAGCATTGTAAATGCCTCAAGTAGAGTGCTGTGAACAATCCAGTAAAGCCGCCACCCAAAATCAAAATGGGGAGGTTAGTGTTGCTAGTTTGGACCTGCATCAGTTGCTTAACTCCTCTGCTCAAAGGTTTTGCTGAAGGTTGTGAGGTAATCGGGAGAGCATCGATTGAGTAATCTTGGAAGAACCTCTCCCCTAGCCCCTCCCCCTGTAGGGGAGGGGAATTTGGCTCCCCCTTCCCTTATAGGGAAGGGGGCTGGGGGGTTAGGTTTGTGATTAGTGAATCGATGTTCTAGTTGTCTGCTCGTTTGGGGATGATAAACTTTTTATTAACTATGCAGGTTCCGTAAACACAACCTCGTGAAGCGACATTTGAAACTCGTTGTCAGCTAGTCTTCTCATTTCAGCCAATGGTTCAGCCATAGGTGGGTTGTCGTTCATTGCCACATAATCAGCGTGACTACTCCATAGCCCATAATTCACCGCCATTGCACCATCAAGGCTGTGATGAAAATGAGTGGTGACAAGTCCTGGTTGTCCAGAGATCAACTCCACGGATTTTTTAGTCGCTTCTAGAAACCGTGGCTGATCGTGTGGATTTCTAAGTTTAAAGATGCCAAAATTGATTAACCCTTCTATGTTTGTTGAAATATTCATCTCGCTATCTGCTGGTTCACTGATGAAAATTTCATAGAGGTGAGAGTTTGGCGCAGGAAATGTAGAAAGCTGAGTTGAAATTGATGGTACCTGAGAATTGTTGACGTAAGCTTCGTAGTCTTCTTGGCTTTTCCACTGCACATAGTTTATAACCCGCAGTCCATGACGACTTTTATGAATTGCATCAGCAATGAACCCTGGTTGTTGCTTGAGAATCGTCTTGACATAATCAATCAGGCTGTCTACCAGTGGCTGCTCTTGTTCAGGTTGGATGGGGAAGATATCAAGTTGTGCGAAGACAGGTTTGTTTTTGGTAACTGTGAGCATTTTGATACCTCCTTATTCGTCAAAAGTGCATGAACAAAGTTGAGATAGGGCGGATAGCGGCGTAAACTCGCTAATCTCATCGCTACTCCTCCAGAGGGTGCATGAGAGTGAGTTGAGATTGAGTTTAGAGGCTACTCCTCACCTGTGTCTTATCTTTTCTTGCCAAAAATATCCTGATATTGCAAAGTTCTGCAAAAGGTTCTGATTTTTGTATGACTTTCTATACTTGATTTCAATCAAGGACTTTTTAGGGGTTTTCATTTTAAGATACCTAAAGATTCGGATAAAATTTTCAACCAAATTAAATTCTCTTATAAAAATTTGACATAACTACACTTAAAGCTTAGGCACAGAGGCAAGAACCATGCCAAATGAGCAGGTCAAACTGATTGATTTCCAGCAGGAAGGAGCATCCAATCTGCTGTTTCCTAAGCCAGCGATACTGTCGAGTGACAATGCGAAATGGATGGACATCCATTTTGAGCTTCACCAGCAGCCTGAACATGATACAACTGCTGCTTCACACACAATGCATACAATCGCTACTGCACTTTCTTCTACTAGTACAGCAGAGCGATGGATGGATGGATGCTTTCAAAGGGAACTCCTGAATCAAGGAGATACTGCTATCATCCCTGCTGGCACTCTGCACAGAAGCACATGGCGGCAACAGGTTCAGTTCATGTTTGTGGCGTTTGAACCAGCTCTGTTGAAACAAGCAGGACAGGAGATAGTCAATCCTGATTGCATAGAATTGATTCCCCATTTTGCTACGGTGCAAGACCCACTGATTCAAGGCATACTGTTGAATCTCAAAGAGGAACTGGAATCGGGAGGCATTGGTGGTAGCTTGTATGTGGATCAGCTCAAAACTACGCTAGCGCTTCATCTGCTGCGAAAGTACTGCACCTGTACGCCTCGGATTGCAACTTACTCGGATGGGCTGCCAAAGTATAAGTTACAACAAGCACTTGGGTATATCAACGCTCATCTAGAACAGGACATTCAACTAGCTGACCTTGCCGAATTACTGGGTATGAGTCGGTATTACTTTGTGCGTTTGTTCAAACACTCAATGGGGATAACGCCATACCAGTATGTACTTCAGCAACGGATAGAACGGGCAAAGATGTTGTTGAAGCATCGGGAGAGGGCGATTTCCGATATTGCGCTTGAATGCGGTTTTGCAAATCAAAGTCACTTTACCAAGCACTTTCGACAATTCACGGGAAGGACTCCAAAAGCTTATCAAAAAAGGTAAAAGCCATGCCTGAAGAGAAATACTTGAAAATTGACGCAACCACAGATGAGTTATTGAAAGTTCTTGATCAAAAATCTCTTCTCTCAAGTGACGATGCTGATTGGAACAGTATTCACTTCCAATATGTCCACAGTTGTGCTGGAGAGACACCAGAGTTTTCTATGCAGCAGCCCACCATTCACATCTTTACAGATGTTTCACCTGGATTTGTCTCAGAACATCGTATAGATGGACGCTTTCAGCAGGACGTTGTTGAAGCGGGTCATATTATAGTTGTTCCACCTGCTATCTCTTACTGGTGTTATGAGGACAAAGCACACGATGGTATTAATCTGATTTTTAATCCTGCGTTTTTCGCTCGTATCGCTTTTGAGTCCGTTGATCCAGATAGAGTTGAACTCGTCCCTCATTTTCCCAATAAATGCGATAAGTTAATATACCAAATTGGATTAGCACTCAAAACAGAACTTCAATCAGATAGATTGGGTAGTCGCCTTTACGCTGAGACAGCCGCCACGTTTTTGGCGGCTCATTTATTGCGGCATTATTCAGATCGAAAACACACTCTGCAAGAGTATTCAGATGGTTTACCTAAGCACAAACTGAAACGGGCGATCGCCTACATCCAAGAATATTTAGCAGAAAATGTTTCATTGGAAGCGATCGCCAACGAATTAGGCATGAGTCGATATTACTTTGTACGTTTGTTCAAACAATCAATGGGTGTAACGCCATATCAGTATGTACTTCAGCAACGGATAGAACGGGCAAAGATGTTGTTGAAACAACGAGAGAGGGCGATTTCCGATATTGCGCTTGAATGCGGTTTTGCAAATCAAAGTCACTTTACCAAACACTTTCGACAATTCACGGGAATGACTCCAAAAGCTTATCAAAATAGATAATGATGTTTGATAAAAAAACTTTTACAGAAAACTTATCTACACCAGTCAACGTTGAAGATGTCATTCCTGGTGGACACATTGTTCTAAGTAGTGGTCAACGATGGCAAGGATTCCAATGTAATCTTCACCATCATCAACCATATGGATTTGATGAAACAAGCTTTGAGATAGACATTCTTACGCTCAGCCTAGGGAACACAATTCATACCCTAAAGCAAATTAAGGATGGGAAGAGGCATGAGGATGTACACGAAAAAAACGATATTACGCTAAATCCTGCCTATGTTCCACAGTCTCAATACTGGGACAGTGAATGTCATATCTTCAATGTTTTTTTTGAGCCGTGGTTTATCAAACGAGTCATTGCTGATTCAGCAAGTCATAATCCAGAGCGAATAGAACTCCTACCCATCTTCAAAGCCCGTGACCCTTTTATCGAACATATTGGACAAGCACTGCTGTGTGAGCTTCAAACTGAAGGTTTGTGTGGTCGTCTTTACGCGGAGTCGTTGGCAACTGCTCTAGCAGTACACTTGCTCAGACAATACTCGACCTCCAAGCGTAACATTCGGCAATATGAAGACGGTCTACCCAGGTACAAATTACAACAAGCACTTGAGTATATCAACGCTCATATCGAACAGGATATCCAACTTGCTGACCTTGCCGAATTACTGGACATGAGTCGGTATTACTTTGTGCGTTTGTTCAAACAATCAATGGGTGTAACGCCATATCAGTATGTACTTCAGCAACGGGTAGAACGAGCAAAGGTGTTGTTGAAGCAATGGGAAAGGGCGATTTCTGATATTGCGCTTGAATGCGGTTTTGCTAACCAAAGCCATTTTACCAAGCACTTTCGACAATTCACAGGAGTGACAGCTAAAGCTTATCGCCAGAGGTAAACGCAATGCTACAAGAAAAACCGTTAACAGTTGACTTTACCAAGGAAGGTGCGGCTTTACAGGTTTTCCCTCGTCCACCTGTGCTTACAAGTTACCAATCAAAGTGGAATGGGATTTACGTTGAATATCATCAACAGCCTGCTTGGGAGAACCGTGAGTTTTGCACTACTCAGCACGTTATCGCTATTCATCAATTTGCAAATTCGCTCAGGCATCGAATTAAAATGGAGCGAGTGCTGGACGGACGTAAGCAAAATGAGCAGCTTGGTTATGGAGAAATTGTGATCACTCCAGCACATGTGGCAACTAGGGGAAGGTGGGATCGGGAAATTGATTGCATCGCACTGATGCTTGAGCCTACCCACATCGCTCGTATCGCCCATGAGTCTGTGGATGGCGATCGCGTCGAACTCATTCCTCACTTTGCCAAACCCGATCCAGTGATTCACCAAATCTCACTATTGTTAAAGTCAGAATTGGAATCCAATGGCTTGGGTAGTCGGCTTTATGTTGATGGGCTGACGACTACGCTATCTGTTCATCTGTTACGAAACTACTGCACATTGACGCAAACTATTCAAGAGTACAGAGACGGTTTACCAAAGTATAAGCTAAAACTAGCCATTGAGTATATCAACGCTCATCTAGAACAGGACATTCAACTGGCTGACCTTGCCGAATTACTGGGCATGAGTCGGTATTACTTTGTGCGTTTGTTCAAACAGTCAATGGGTGTAACGCCATATCAGTATGTACTTCAGCAACGGATAGAACGGGCAAAGATGTTGTTAAAGCATCGGGAGACGGCGATTTCTGATATTTCCCTTGAATGTGGTTTTGCGAACCAAAGCCACTTTACCAAGCACTTTCGCCAATTCACGGGAATGACTCCAAAAGCTTATCAAAACAGGTAATGATGATGTCCGGCAAATTATCGACTCATAAAACCCACCCCTAACCCCTCCCCGCTTGCGGGGAGGGGAACTTTAGCGTAGCTAAAAGTGGGGTGGGGTTTTCTAGATGTGGGGAAGTGTGTCACTTCCACCGCGTCATCACGCCAAAGGTAATGACAGCCAAAACCAGCATTAATCCCCCAGCTAACCCATAAGCTGCACCCAAACCAACCGATTGACTTAAGGGTTGACTGATGATTGGTGAAGCGAACTGACCGAGGAAAAAACAGGTTGTCAATCCTCCCAACACTCGACCCCGCGAGACAGCAGGAATCACGGAGGTTAAACAAACATTCAAGTTTGGCAGCAGCAGTCCTAGTCCAAAACCACCAACTGCTAACCCAACAAGAACGATTGCATATGCCGGAGCAAAGCCTATTATCATATAGCCAATGCCCATGAACAAAAAGGCGATCGCGTAAATATTAATGAACGACAGACGTGCTTTGATGCCCTGATATCCAAAAGCAGTCGCAGAATTGAAGAGCGTGCATAAGGCGATCGCTAATCCACTCTGAGATGCATTAGCATTGCCCAACTGTTGCAGATAGAAAGGTAATTGTACTGGTATCATGTAGAACACCACCTGTGTCACAAAAGCAATTCCGTAGGTGAGCACTAGCAACACCCACGGAAAATTACTTGGTTCTGGTGGTGTATCTTTGAGTTGAGTAGAGGAATTACCTGTGCGGCTAGGTTCTGGCAAAAGCAGGATAAAGGGCAAAAGCACTAGAGCAACCAGGTAAATTAAAAACGGCATCCGCCAAGATATATCTGCCACAAAACCGCCGACAGTGAGGAAAATCACGCCCCCCAAACCCATAAATGCTGCCTGGAATCCCAGAAACTGGGCACGGGTTGCACCAATGTAATAGTCAGCAATCAGAGTTGTGGCTGTGGTCATAATCCCCGCTACACTCAAGCCCAGCAACGCCCGTCCTAGTAGAAGAATTCCTATGGAGTTCAATACAAAGCCTGAGCTACCAGCCAAACCATACACAACCACAGCTATGCTCAGCAATGGTTTTCGTCCAAAGCGGTCAATGATTACGCCTGCAAAAGGAGCGCCTATTGCAATGCAAAGCGCTGGAAACGTCAAGACCAACCTCACCCAGTAGTCCACATTTGCGACACTGGCAAAATGCTCGCGCATTGCAGGTAGTGAAGGTGCGATCGTTGCCCCTGCCATAATAGTCAGGGTGCTTGTCACGAGCAGAGTTGCTTTGACCAAGAAGGAATCAGTTTTTGCCTGCCGCATAATGTAATGACATAATGGTGAGGTTTTTCTGTTATGGCAAGCCTAGTTTTCTTCAGCGCTTATGGTGAAGATGCCATAATCTGGGTGATAATTTTTGTATCTACCTCAAGGCTGACTTTTCACGCCATGTGGAAAAATCCACGAAAAACCTAACCCCCTAGCCTCCTTCCCTAGTAGGGAAGGGGCTAAGGTAAGAGCCTCTCTCCTCGTAGGAGAGAGGAATGGAAGCGAGGTTTTCCACATCCGATGAAAAGTAAGACCTGAAGGTTGGAATTGATTTTAAGGCTTGCCCCTCACCATTGTCTTTTCTTTTCTTGCTAAAAGTATCCTAATATTGCAAAGTTGCTGCACCGCACTATTTACGGGTATAGCGATGCTTCACCCCAACGGGGAAATATTCTGGATCGCCTGTTGGCGCTAATGCAACTTGTGGCATTTGGTATTCTGGGGGAACGTAGTTCGCAAATTCGCTGTTGAGGCGCTTGAGTTGGGTAAGAATGGAAGATGCGATCGCCTGCTTTTTCTCTTCACTTTCCTCTACTCCTGGTGCTAACTCCACAACCACAGATAAAAATCGGTTCTTGTCTGCATCTTCCTGCACTTGCAACACGAACTTACCCGTCACCCATTCTCTAATGACTGGTTGCTCTAATCCCACTGTCACATTTTCTGGGTAAATATTCGCTCCAAAGTAGGAAACTGTAAAATTAGAGCGTCCAAAAACGTAAACGAAAGGTAGCTGACGAACGCCTCTTCCACCCTGATTTTGTAACTCTGCCACTGGGTCGAAACTATATTTTCTCAAAAACTCGAGCATGGCATCGTAACTAATTATCCCCCCAGTATCTAAAATGTTATATCGCACTAGGGGAATGCCATTGTCTCCAGAAAATAATAATGTGCCGTCTATCACTTCAAAAAAGCGACTTACGGGATCATATTGTACTAGTGTGGGTAAACGAGATTCCCCGAACAAGGCACGCGCTGCCTCTGGGTGATTTGCCAAAAATCGCCGAATACAGATACTTAAAGGGGTTTCGTTACCCAATACACCAGCGTCTGCTGTACCATAGAGTGATACTGAGTCGTAGCAGGAATGTTGGGAACCAACTCTTTCACCAACCAAACTGCGCCATTCTTCACTAAATACCTCTCCCGCCATGACCAACTTTATCTGATATTGCTGCCACTCGATACCACGGGCAATTCCAGTATCAATAATATCTTTAAGAAACGGAGGATATCCTAACAGCACAACCTGCTCAAAACCCGAACCAAGTTCTTGAACAACTCGAAAGATTTCTTCTTTGTTGTTGCCAGGAGTCACTACAGTGATAGGATAACCTTTGCTGCCAAGATAGCGACAGCAATTGGTGGTGTACATTCCGCCTACCCAGGTTCCTAGACTGAAACAAATCACAGCTAGAGTACGTTTAGTATCTGCATAAAAACTGTCATGAAATACCTGCTCAAAACGGGTGGCAATTTGCATTTCATCTGCAAAAAAACGCGGCCAAAATGTGGGTTTTCCTGTGGAACCAGAGGAAACAGCTATCATGTCGCACGTTTGTAACTCTCCGTGACGGCACAATTGGGCTAAAGGATAACGTAGCAGGTAATTTTCTTTGGTGAGTTGCGGTAGTCTTTGGAAATCCTCAAAGGTTTGGTATTGATCAGGATTTACCCCATGATGTGCTAAGAAATCTTTGTAAGCGGGTACAGTAGCAGCCATATGGTGAAATAATGCCACTACTGTTGAAGTATCCGTGTTGAGATGCTGTTGTAGTAGTGTTTCTAGGGGTGTAGTTAAAAAGTCTTGAAATGCCGTAATTGCACGCTGCTGTTTTTCTGCCTTCATTTGCAAAACTCTGAGTATTTTTCTTTATTTTCTCCTTGTTTGCGAGGATTGCGACGTAGAATGTGCGATCGTTACCTAGACATATTCATTTAATTGCTGCGAGTAGATTCCTCAGCAACTGTTATTTCTTTGTCCACCTTACCATTTTTGTTTTGCACGGTGATGTGTTCTTGAGCTGTAAAGGAAGTTCCGTCTTGATTTCCATTGTTTCGGGGTGCTTGAGCAATACCTGCTCCTGCTGTTATTGCACTACTCACGACTCCCAGTATAGCAGCCCATTTCTCACCAGTTAATTTTGAATTTGGAATGGCTGAAGCTACCGTTGCCACCACCATTATTATGGCTGCTAATCCAAAGCATACTATAGGATAAGAAGCTTTGGTTAATTCAACTTTTGCTTTCGTTAATTCGATTTTTTCACGCTCACTCATTGGAAAACCTCTTTTCTTTTTTTTAAATATCAAACTCAGTTCATCTATTTGGCTTTTTATAAATTTTTATTAAAGTAATTTTTTAGAAGTCTTACTTTATTGTTTCTAGGTTCAATAAATATTGAGGAGCTTCTCAACATTATTGAGAAATTGATATTGATGAACTGAGTTCTAACACTTTATTCAAATGAACAAGAGGTATTTCCAGAAATCTCCCAATTTTTTTCTTGAAGCAAAAACAAGGAAAGTATTATTGATATTTTTATGTATAAAAAAATACTAGTATTGTCAAAATATCTTGATTATTCTTCAATTCTATAAAAATGCAATATTAGGTTCTCCCTCACCCATAAAAAAGCAGGGCAAAATAATAAGGATAAAGGGCGAGATATGCGTAATCGCGGCTTTCCACTTTGTAGCAACTTAATAAAAACTTTTTATTCATCCTTCAGCGCTATGGATGTTTATTGCAGCAAACAACACGTAAACAATGAGAAGAACCGCTTTTGCACTCAATGCGGTGAGCCGTTACCTCTTGCAGTAGGGCAAGTTATCGATAAAAAGTATCGGATTATACGTCATTTGGGTCAAGGAGGCTTTGGACGCACTTATTTAGCGGAGGATTTACATCAATCGCAACTACAGTGCGTGCTGAAGGAATTTGCACCCCAAGTTGAAGAACAGCAAGATTTAGAAAAAGCTAAAGAACTGTTTGAACGAGAAGCAAGTGTGTTGAAAAAACTTCAGCATCCTCAAATTCCACGTTTCCACGCCTCACTACAAGTACAGTTGAGCAACAAAGATTTTTTCTTTTTAGTGCAAGACTATGTGGAGGGTGAGAACTACTGGGATTTATTAGAAAGCCGCAAAACTCAGGGGCAAACTTTTAGTGAGGAGGAAGTTGTCAAACTGCTGCAACAGATGTTGCCCGTTTTGTCTTACATCCACTTTCTCAATGTCATTCACCGCGATATTTCTGCTGATAATGTGATTTTGCGGCATACTGATAATTTACCTGTGCTGATTGACTTTGGTGGTGTAAAACAATTGCCAGCCTCTCAGGGTTTTTGGTTTACCCAACTCGGTGGAATTCGTACTCTTTTAGGTAAAAAAGGATATGCACCAGAAGAACAACTACGGCAGGGAAAAGCATTTCCCAGTAGCGATTTGTATTCTTTAGCAGTGACGGCGCTGGTGTTGTTAACTGGACAGGAACCGCAAAAACTCTACGACAGCTTTGAGGGAACTTGGCGTTGGGGAGAAGAAATCAAAGTCAGCCCCAAACTAGAAGCTGTGTTAAAAAAGATGTTGGCTTATAAACCAAGCGATCGCTATCAAAAAGCCGATGACGTTCTCAAAGAATTACAGTCTCACATTCCTGCAGCCGAACCTGTAAATACCAAACCTGTAAATACCAAACCTGTAAATGCCAAACCTGTAAATACCAAACCTGTAAATGCCAAACCTGTAAATACTTATATGACAAAGCTTAAAACAATGGTCGTTGCTCCTGGGCGAAAACATGTCAATACCGTTGTCGGCAAGCTTCATAATAAAACTCAAATGGTTGCTCAAGCGCTGCCTTTACCGATTTGGCTGCGTCCTTTTGCTTTCAGTCTTGTCAGTACAAGCGTCATTGTTTTAACTTTGGCTGGGACTTGGGCGATAGTAAATGTCGTTGTTCAAACTGTATCATCTATTTCTATACCAACAATATCATTACCTAAAATTCCAGGAGGCTCAGATTCTCCGGAAAAACCAACTGTTAGCAAAGAAACAAATCGCAGCAACCAAATTATCCGTCGCCGTCAGCAGCTAGAAATTCCACAAGTATTTTTTATACAAACGGTAGATAAAATTTTTTATACTAAAAATCCTGACGCTAAAGGACGAGCTCTTACAGGTAATTCAGAAGACACCGCTTTACGAAACCAATGGTACGCGATCGCCGACGACTTGTTGAATAACTTAGAACGGGCTAATCTGAGCACCTCAGCGCGTCGCAACCTGGGGAACTACAGTGCGCGAGATTACGACAAGTGGAGACGTCAAGCACAAGCAGGACAATTTGGTAACTATACTATTGAGCAGCTCAACAGAGACACAAACAAAAAATTTGATAGATTGTTTCCGGGACAGCGACGTGAGGATGAGAAACTGGATAAACAAACATTTGGTCAAATATGGTATGCACTTGCTGCCGAGCAAGTGAGTAAACTAGATGGCAACTAGGAGTAGGAGGAGTGAGGGAGTGAGGGAGTGAGGGAGTGAGGGAGTGAGGGAGATGAGGGAGATGAGGGAGATGAGGGAGATGAGGGAGATGAGGGAGATGAGGGAGAACTAATGACTAATGACTAATGACTAATGACTGATGACTAATTATTGCTCCAAAGGACATGAAAATCCAACTGGTAGTCGCTTTTGTCTACATTGCGGCGAAAACTTGGAGAACCCGGTGAATCAAGGTATTCAAGGCGGGCAAACTTTGGGCGATGGCGCAGAGCGCCCGCCCCTTTGGGGCGATCGCTATCTTATTTTGCGTCAACTGGGACAAGGAGGTTTTGGACGTACATATTTAGCTGAGGATATTAACCGCTTCCGCGAACTTTGTGTTTTAAAGGAATTCTCCCCTCAAGTTCAAACGCCTTATGTTCTCCAAAAAGCTGAAGAACTGTTTCAGCGAGAAGCCAGCGTTCTCTACAAGCTGCAACATCCCCAAATTCCTCGCTTTCGGGAACTTTTCCGCATGAACTTGGCTGGTAAAGAATATTTATTTCTGGTGCAAGATTATGTACAAGGGGAAACTTACCGCTCTTTATTAGATGCTAGAAAACAGCAAGGTTTGCTGTTCACAGAGGCAGAAGTACGTCTGCTATTGCAACAAATTCTCCCTGTTTTGGAGTATATCCATTCTATAGGAGTGATTCACCGCGATATCTCTCCTGAAAACTTAATTTTACGCACCCCCCAAGTCCCTCCTTATCAAGGCGAGACAGGCAGAGCGGCGGCTTCCGCCGTTAGCGTAAGCTCCTCGCGGAGCGAGGCTCTGAACTGGCGTGAGATTGATGGGGGTATGCCAGTGTTAATTGATTTTGGGGGTGTCAAACAAGTTGCTGCAACAGTCGTTTCGCAATATTATCAACCCGGTGCTGCTGCTTCCCCACTTCCAACGTTATTAGGTAAAGCAGGTTACTCTCCCCCAGAACAAATGCAAACCGGGTTAGTTGAGCCTCATAGCGATTTGTATGCTTTAGCAGCAACGGTACTCGTTTTACTGACAGGCAAACAGCCTCAAGAACTTATAGATAATTATACCCTCACCTGGCAATGGCGACGGGAAGTTAACTTGAGTCCAACTTTCGGGATGATGTTGGATAAAATGCTATCGCCAACACCAGCACACCGCTACCAAAGCGCTCATCAAGTCTTACAAGCACTGATCCCGTCGCCTGTGGGCTATCCTCCACCACAGCAGACTCTTCCCCCTCCAATACCGCCACCACCGCAAACAGAACAAACTCTAGCCGTAGCCCCATCTCCTCCATCTTCGCCCACTTCCCCCACTCCTTCCACTCCCCCCACTCCCCCCACTCCCCCTACTCCCCCGACTCCCTCCAGAAGCTGGTGGACACCTGGTAAAATCATTGTGATAGCAGTGGTGATGGCTACTGCTATTGGTGTGGGTATGTGGGGAGCAGCTCAATTGCTTGACTCATCTTCACCCATAATCTCGTCTAACGATCCAAAACTTCCTCCAGAAGAACAACAACGCAAGCGCATATTAGATAATCGGCGTCAATACTTAGGTATTAACGAGAAATTCTTCATTAGCTTGGTCAATCAAGTCTTTTGGGATAGAAATCCGAGTTTACGCAACCGCACTTTGACAGATAAGCCGGAAGATGCACAACTGCGGGCAGAATGGGATAGCATCGCAGGCGAATTGCTGGAAAAGGTGACGGTACTGAGTTCAAAGGCACGTAAACAACTGGGTAGTTTTACGCAAGCAGAACGCGATCGCGCTAAAGTGGAAGTTAACCAAGTCAACGTTGGTAGCCGTTCTTTGTATGATTTAGGAGATGCGGCATTTTTCCAGCAATTTCCTGAACAGCGCGGCAAGAATTTTATCGATCAGCCTATTGGACAAATCTGGCACGGATTTATCAGCGACAAACTCAATGCCATCCTTGCGGGCAGCGCTTTCAAAAAAATAGTTTTTGACCAAGGGGCAATTAGTACCAGAGTGACTGGTACTCTTAAACCAGGAGAAGGTAAAGTTTTTATCGCCGAACTTGACGAAGAACAATTGATGAAAGTCAAGCTCAATGGAAATTCTAAAATTTTGCTTTCCGTGTATTCCCCCAGTGGAAAAGTGCGATTTTTGGAAGATTCAACACAACGTAGCTTATCCGTTAAACTTCCAGAAAGTGGATTTTATGAATACGTCGTTGTTTCTACGGGGTCAAAAACATCAAACTATACACTCTCAATCACAGCAGAAAATCCTGCTCCACCACCGTCGCCTACACCAACTCCTACAGAAACTATTACACCTACATTCACACCAACTCCTACAGAAACTATTACACCCACATCCACACCAACTCCTACAGAAACTATTACACCCACATCCACACCAACTCCTACAGAAACTCCTACACCGACACCAACAGCATCGCCTACGCCTACCCCTACACCTACACCTACACCTACACCTACATCCACACCCACGCCTACAGCGACACCATCATAAGCAATACAAAATTCAAAATCGCCACTTTTTTCTCAGTACACAATTAGTGTCCCTGGTTGAACAAGTTTTGACGTTGAGCCTAGAATCCCCGCGTATGCGCGACCGGGGAGTGTCAAAAAGCAAGACATTAGCTTTGTCTTATCTTTGAGTCCTTCTTGGAGTAAACGCATTGAGGCAATCTCCACCATCTCGGCTGATGGATCTAGCTCACTAAAAAAAAGTGTGGGCTAGCAAGAATCTGAATGCTATCCTTAGTAGATTGACAAAATACTGGTGTTAATAATAACTAATCAAGAAATATAAGCAGAAAACTTTGGAACAACAAAAATTATAAGAAAATAATATACACAAAATTGCTTCCAATGTGCGACAATTGCACTTCTGTGCATAACTGCATAACAACCTCTTAAGTACAATGGCTAACTTGAAAGTCAAGAAGTAGCAAAGCGTGCATTAATCCCAGAGGTTAATTTTCTGTAGTCTTCTGTGTTTTTAGGGTGGAAAAATTGGAAATGCAATCTTACCCGGTGGGGGACACACCTTTGGTTCCTGTTGGTAGTCACTGTATTCTCGAACTTTACGACTGTCCAACACATCTACTGAACAATCCTGTTTTCATTAAACAGGCTTTACAGGAAGCGGCTAAGGTAGCGAAGTCTACTTTGTTGAACGAGGTATCACACCACTTTGAACCCTATGGGGTAACGGCTCTTGCACTGCTAGCCGAATCTCATATTTCAATACATACATGGCCAGAATATGGCTACATCGCAGTAGACATTTTTACTTGCGGTGAACATACAGAACCGGAAAAAGCTTGCAAATACCTCCTGCAAACTTTTCAAGCTAGCAAACACGTACTGATGACACTTCCTAGAGGTAAGCTTTCACCTCAAGTCCAAAAGAAACTGGAAGAAAGCCTATTTCTGGCGACTGCAACTAGCGAACGTTGACGAATAGAGGGAGTTATTGTATGTCTGGTAGCAATGTGGGTGCAGATTTTTGGATGAGCGAATACATCACTCCTTGGGATATTTACTCTCATGGAGTTACGGGGGTTCTTGCTCACAAGAAAACCGCTTACCAAGAAATGTACATTGTAGAAACTGGTACTTACGGCAAAGCTTTGGTTTTAGATGGCAAGTGGCAGTCATGCACAGGCGATGAATTTTTATACCACGAGCCTCTGGTTCACCCAGCCCTGATTTTTCATGGAACACCCCGTAAGGTGTTGATTCTTGGTGGTGGTGAGGGAGCCACAGCACGCGAAGTGCTGCGTTGGCAAACCGTGGAAAAAGTGGTGATGATTGACATTGATGGCGAAGTGGTGGAAGCTTGTCGGCAACACCTGGGCGAAATGCATCAAAATGCTTTTGATGACTCGCGTCTGGAAGTCGTGATTGCAGATGCACTCGACTTTTTAGATACAACTGACGAGCGGTGGGATGTTGTCATTTCCGACCTCTCCGACCCTATCGAGTCAGGTCCGTCGTTTGCGCTGTTTACTAAGGAATACTTTGAGAAAATCCGTCGGGTGTTATCACCTCAAGGATTCGTTGTTATCCAAGCAGGTCCTGTGTCACCAGGGGAGTTAACGCTCCATGCTCGCTTGGTACGAACCCTGAATGCGGTTTTTCCCAATGTTCAGTCCTACAGCAGCTACACCTCTACCTATGGCAGACCCTGGGGATTTGCTGTAGCTTCAGAGGCAAAGATTGATACCCGACCCGAGCCAGAAACCATTAATCAGCTGTTGCAGGAGAAAACGAGCGGTGGGTTTCGTATGTTAGACGGTACCACCCTTTTGGGTATGCTGCATCTGCCATTGCATTTGCGCAAGGCGATCGCACAAGAAACCCAAGTTTACACCCTCGCCGAACCTCCGAAATTTTTTGGGCAAGGAGCGGTGAAACAAACAGCATAATTTGTAACCGATAATTGAAAACTCAATTATCGGTTACTCAGATTCCCGACTTCTTTAAGAAGTCGGGAATCTTGTTGTTCACAAATAATTTAGGATTGCTGTATTATTGTGATTCTTTTTCAGTGATTTTCATTGTGACCTATATGAACTACCCGCCCTTACTTCGTAGAAGGGCGGGTTTCTACATCCAGCCCAGTAAGAGTAGATTTTTGACGCTTCTTCGCCCCTAGTTGCTTCATGCTTCCAGCAGTTTTGCGGGTGCATGAAGTAGAGCTAGGCGACTCTGCATCTACGTTAGCGAAGCGGCGCGTTAGCGCGGCTTGTTCCAAACCCCGGTAGAGTTCCTTTTGCCCAATAAAGCATTACCTCGGCAGCCGCAATGTCCCTATCTTGGACATACCCACAAACACCACACTCGTGAATTCTAATATCGAGTGTTTTCTTGTGCTGGTGTCCACACTTGGGGCAGGTTTGACTGGGTTTTACTTGTCGTGTTGGGACTTCTACAAATACACCACCAATCTGTTCTACTTTGTATTTGATGGTACTGCGTAGCATTCCAAAACCTACGTCAAGTATTGATTTATTCAAACCCGCTTTTTGCTTGTTTCGCTTACCTTTCTTAGCAATGCTTGTCATGTTCTTGACTTCTAGTTTTTCGGTAGCAACGAAGCTATGACTGCTGACTATTTCTGCTGTTACCTGATGAACCCAATTCTGCCTTTGGTTGGCAACTTTTCTAATGAGTTTACTAACCTTGGACTGGGCTTTTTTCCATCTCCTAGAAGCCTTCACTTTCTTTTTTCTATTTGGCGCTTGTTTGCGTCTTTTGCTTTTAGAAGCTGCCTTTATTTGACATTCAGCACTTCGCAAAAACTTAGGAGCACAAGAGTGTTGATGATTTTCGCCATCAGTAATTGACAATGCTGATTGACAGCCCAAATCAATACCAATAGCACCGACGGGCAATATATCTGGTTTTAGCGCCTGGTCTAAAACATCAACGGTTATAGATGCATACCACTTCGCGTTGCGATAGACGATGGTGCAAGTAGTGGGAGTTCCCCAATATTTTGCTTGACCGCGCATTTGAATACGCCCAATTTTAGACAAATTCAAATATCCGTTTTCGCCATCAGACTCAATGGAGTAGCCAGTTTTCGCTGGGTACGTCCAACCTGAATAGGTAAGGATAGACTTGAATTTCGGGCGTTTTCCTAATCCTTTTTTCCAGCGTTCAAACGCAAAATCAACACGTTTCAATGTTGCTTGCAAAACTTGAGAGTTGATGTCTTTGTACTCAATCCAAACTTCTTTGAACGCTGGTAAGCAGTTCTGTTGTTCCATATAGCCAACAGAATGATTGAACTTTTGATATTGAGTAAACCTATTGTTTACAGCAGCATTGTACAAGTCCTTGTGAAGTTTCCGGTGATACCGCAAAGACTGCTCTATCTGCTTATTTGGGTATAGTCGGAACGTCATACGCCTTGTTGCCACTGTTTTATTTACCTCCTGAATTGTAATTGCTATACTGATATTATCATTGATATGGGGGCTTATCAAGTGGTTGCAAGGAAAGGTTCTCATTCAGTTTTTTCTGTTCACCTACATTTTGTCTTTGTAACTAAATATCGCCGCAAAGCAATAACCGCCCCAATATTGGAACGGTTACGGGAAATATTTGCAAACGTATGTATCAAAACTAAGTGCCGACTGATTGAGTTTTCAGGAGAACCAGACCATATTCACTTGCTGATAGATTTTCATCCTGATAACAATCTTTCTGTGCTTGTTGGAAGCTTGAAATCAGCGTCTAGCAGAATTATTCAAAAAGAATTTTCACAGCATTTATCAACTATATATAAACAATCAGTGCTGTGGTCTAGTTCTTATTATGTTGCATCAACTGGTGGTGCGCCGATTGAAAGAATCAAGCAATACATCCAATCTCAGGAAGTGCCTACAGAATAAATTGGAAATTGTTCAAATGCAACTCTATCCTGTTTGAACGCAGTTCAAACAGGACAGAGAAGTTTTCACAATTTCCCGCTATTCATCCCCAGCGATTGAGTACCTTGAAGCTGGGGACTTTCGCGAGGCGTTAAGGCGATGCCTGCGGTACGCTACCCGAAAGCAGGCTACAGAGCCCCACCTATTAATTTAGGTATTAATTTAGAAAAAGATATGATAGGTACACCCTGTAACAAAAGTTAAATACACCCTGTACTGAAGAGTTAAATACACCCTATAACAAAAGTTAAATACACCCTGTACTGAAGAGTTAAATACACCCTGTACCGAAGAAGAGGACAACACCCTGTGACTGAAGAGGAATATCTAAAGTATGCAGAATTTCTTGGAAATTTTTTTCACTCTAAAGTAATATTTCATACCTATTTCTAAAGACATATTGAGTTTCTTTTAAGGTGTAGCTGATAGCTCAGATGATTGAAGTTTTTTTAAGAAAGGGTTGAATCAGATGAAAATATCTTTCTCAAACCCGCTTTGATAATATTTTTTAGCTGTCCCGTGGGACTTCGTTGCACCGTAACAACCTAATCGAAGTCTGTAGGCAAATCTGGAAGGCGGTGATGCTGGAAAAGTCGGGTGATTTGAGCTGGCGTCACACGCCCAAGGGACAGTTTCGGAATTGCATCTTCAGCAAAGAACTCCACTTCCTCCGTCTCTATACTTGGCGATGGGGAACCACTGACAAGTTCGCACAGAAAAAAGAGCTTGTAGATGTAATGCGGATGAGGTGGATGTCCCTGTCTATCCCTGTCATAGACAGCGAGCAGTTTTACAGCGCGTGTTTGATAACCAGATTCTTCATACACTTCTTTAACAGCTACTTCACTGGGTGAGTCGCCAACATCAGCCCATCCGCCTGGTAAAGTCCAGCAGCCATCTTCTCTTTCCTTCACTAACAATATTTTATTGTCACGAAACACTGCTCCCCGCACGTCAACTTTAGGTGTTGCGTATCCCACTTCTTGGGCGAATAAATCGAGGATAAAGCTGTGTTCGACGTTCGAGTAAGTCGCCATAATTTCAGCGGCGATCGCCTGTAGCGCTTTGTAGCGTTCTATATCAAAAGGATCTTTGGAAAAAGTTAAACCATTTTGGGCGATCGCTTGTAATTTCTGCGTCCATTCCAGCCATTTAGGTTCCACAATTTTCTCCCTATTTGTGTAGAGACGTGCCATGGCACGTCTCCACAGTATGCTACGTCTCTACATTGGTTTTACCTATGAGCTTTTATGCTTCATCTAGCGCGACGATACCAGGTAATTCCTTACCTTCAAGTAACTCCAAGCTAGCGCCACCACCAGTGGAGATGTGGCTCATTTGGTCGGCTAAACCAACTTTTTCCACAGCCGCCACAGAGTCACCACCACCGATGATGGTGGTAGCACCTGTTTTGCTGATGTCGGCGAGAGTGCGGGCGATCGCTTCCGTACCTGCAGCAAACTTATCAAACTCAAACACGCCCATTGGACCGTTCCAAATGACCGTTTTGGTGTCAGCAAGGGCTTGTTGGAAAAATTTCACCGAGTCAGGACCGATATCCAAACCCATCCAACCGTCGGGAATGTTTTCCACACTGACGGTTTGAGAATTGGCATCAGGGGCAAAATTATCAGCGACAACCACATCCGTGGGAAGCAGCAAGTCAACACCGCGTTCTTTTGCCTTTGCTTCCAAAGACTTTGCCAGTTCTAGCTTGTCCTCTTCAACCAGTGACTTACCGACATTCAAACCACGTGCCTTAAAGAAGGTGAAAATCATTCCACCGCCGATGATCAGTTTGTCGCACTTTTCCAGAAGCGTTTCAATCACGCCAATTTTACTGGAAACTTTGGAACCACCGATAATCGCTGCCAGAGGACGTTGAGGATTTTCGATCGCGCTTTGCAGGTACTGCAATTCTTTTTCAATCAAATATCCACCAACCGAGGGACTCAGGTATTTAGTCACGCCTTCGGTAGAAGCGTGAGCGCGGTGTGCGGTACCAAAAGCATCATTTACGTACAAATCAGCATTTGCTGCCAGTTTTTTAGCAAATTCTGGGTCGTTTTTCTCCTCCTCCTTATAGAAACGGACGTTTTCCAATAACAGCACTTGTCCGTTTTGTAAAGCTCCCACCTTAGCGGAAACTTCATCACCGATAGAGTCGTCAGTTTTAACAACTTCTTGTCCCAACAACTCAGATAAACGCTTGGCAACCGGGGTTAGGCGCAATTTGTCATCTACACCCTTAGGACGCCCGAAATGGCTTACTAGAATCACCTTAGCTCCCTTCTGCGTCAAATCCTGTATGGTCGGCAGAGCAGCACGGATGCGAGTATCATCTGTAATGTTGCCGGCATCATCCACAGGTACGTTAAAATCAACTCGTACCAGAGCGCGTTTACCAGACAAGTCTTCTGCAGATAAATTTGCTAAAGTTTTCTTTGGCACGGCACAAACCTCCTGATTGCCTTTTTGTTATGTTTTTTAAGTAGATCCATCCAGATTTTACCGAGTCAGGGGGGCGGAGGTGAATCAGAATGTTTAAAACAGTTCTATTTCCAATTGATCAAAGCCGGGAAGCGCGAGAAGCAGCCGATGTGGTTGTCAATATCGTGCAAAAGTACGGTAGTCGCTTGGTGCTACTGAGTGTGGTTGAGGAACCTGTTGCAGACTCGCCCACCGGAGATGCAATGTCCTCACCAGAGGTAGTTGCGCAACTACTAGAAACAGCCAAATCTCTGTTTTCTGGACAAGGCATTCCAGCCGAATCCATTGAACGGCAAGGCAAACCTGCTTTCACCATCTGCGATGTTGCAGATGAGATAGGGGCAGATTTAATCGTCATGGGTTGTCGGGGACTAGGCTTAACTGATGAAGGGGCAACGGAAAGCGTTACCACTCGTGTGATTAACCTTTCTCCTTGTCCAGTGTTGGTTGTGCCGTAAAGAGTTACGAGTTATTTACCTGTAGGGTGCGTTAACGCAGTGTAACGCACCACTTTAAACTAATTTGAAAATTCTTGCTTATTGAGCAACTTCCAATTCATCTAGCACCACAATACGTAATTCTGTAACGCGCCTAAAAGTGACATCATTTGTTAAAAACGCGTCACAGCCTGCTGCTAAAGCTACGGCAATCTGAAAGGCATCAGGTAATTGTAAGTTGTATTTGGCTCTGATTTGAGCAGCATCTATTGCTAAAGTTTCGTCATCAATTGGCAAAAACTCTATGTTTTCAGTGTCAGTCATCAACTGAATGAAATGTTGCTGTAATTCCGTTTGTCCTAAACGGTAAGGCTGAACTAAACATTCAGCAAAAGTAACGGGTGAAATAACTCCCATTAACACACCATTTCAAATATGATCAAATACCACGCTAGCAGATGCAAAATATTGTGGGTTTCGTTCGACGTAGTAAATAACTGGTGCGGTGTCCAAAAACAGGCGCGTCACACCCTGTAAGCTTTCTGTAACGTTCACTCCTCTTTCCTTAATTGCTTTTCTGCAATTTCTAAATCAGGGAACTCTCCACGCCTCATGCGTGTGACGTATTCTTGAGCATCCATCCCTCCAAGTAGATTGGGTGCTATTCCAGCAAATTCAGTTACTTTGCGGCGTGGCTTGCGTTTAATTTCGCAATTTCGTAATTTTTGTGTTAGGTGGGCAATGAGACGCAATTGCTCATCGGGTGTGAGTGCGTCTGCTTGTTTCATCACTTCACGTAATTCTTTAGACCTTTGATACATTTTTGTTTATCTTTAAAATTATCTTTTTTTAGCAAAATCTGTAACGAATAAATCGCCTTTGAATTTCACAGAGCAATCATCTCTTCATACGCTACAAAAACCGTTGCTGACGCTTCTCAATTTCGGCGATGGGTAATAATAAAGTATTTTCCATCTCCTGTCGCAATTCGGGAGACATTTTACTGTTGTTCATACATTATATTAGCAATGTATTAGCATCGTAATATTGTTGAAGTATTTTTTTTTGCTGGTCGCTAAATTGCCAATCATGACTAATATTACGATGCTGAACCATAATATTCCTTAGCTGCTTTGTCCAAGATTGACCATTAGCGTTCCACCACTCTGATATTTCGCTCATTTTCTTAGGTAGAGTATTGATTAGCTGTTTAATTAATTGCTTAAGTTCAGAATCTAAAATATTCTCAAAGACACACCAAAGACAATATTGTAGCTCACACATATATAAAAAATTCTGGTCTAAGTACGTGCTGGCGATATTAACAGCACGGTTAAGATTAATGTCAATCTCAAAATCATAATTAATAATAAAAAGATAACTATTTTTATGATTGTTAATTGCGTTACAAATATCATTATTCAGGGTAATATCTATAGTTTTAAGTAGAGAGTTGTTAATATATGTATTTTTTTCATAGTTAAAATTACCAAGAGCAATATCAAAATAAAAAGTGCGAACGGCTGCTTGTTTATAGGGGACATTAAATGAAATTTTTTTCTTATTTATCCAAATCAGGAACTGCTGCAGTTTAATATCTGAAGCTATTAAGATATCAATTTTTTGCTTGATTGACAGTAGCAGTTCATCAGTATTCTGCACCATCCCTAACGCCAGCAAAAATACTTCACGCCAACTTTTCCTGCTCATGCGACTGACCGACTTTTCCAAATTCTCTGACTCAAAACTTTTAACAACTGCTAAGGCAGTGAAATACTCTTGAAACGTTAGATGAGAGAAAGAGAAAATTTCTCGCGCCCTCTCCACCAGTAACCCATGTTGCGTTTCAATTGCTTTCAGCATCGCCTTACTATCCCGTTGCAATGCTATAGGTTCTGTTTGGGCATTAGGTAAAGTGTGGAGATAGTCAGCAATACAGTGCTCAACTTCATCTTGTTCAAAAAAGTAACGGCTTTTCTCAAAAGAGATTGCTGCTAGCTGAGTTAGAAGCTCTATCTTGTGTTCTAAAGACAACTTGCGATAAACTTCATCCCGTTTAATCCCCCGGGATTCATCCCATCTTACAAGCAGAATGTCCAGTCCTTGCTCATACAGCTTTGAGCGTCTCGACGGAAATTCACCTTTAGCTTGAAACACTAAACAAGTCAGATTTAGCAATATTGGTGTGACTGCTAATTCTCGGATTTGCTGATTTTCTGGCAGATTAAGCTTCCCAATAAAGCGTCTTGTTGTAGCTTCCCTCTCCTGCTGGTTATTCTTGGCAACTGCTGCAAACCACTTTTTAGCAAAAGCTTCAACTTGCTCATCGTTAAAGTCTGCCACTTCAACATATGTGAATTTCTGAAATCTATATTTCTGGGCAGCAATTCGACAGGTGATAATAAACTGATTTTTGAAATACTTTTCAGCAAATCTGCGAATTTGCCTGACGACTTCCTCGTCATTTTTTTCTGACACTTCGTCCAAGCCATCAAGCAAAATCAGGGCTCTACCGTGAATTAGTATCTTCTCTGTTACCGATGCCTCCGCAACACCACAACTTTCAAATTCTTGGCTGATGTAGTGTAATAGGCTGAAGTTTCTCGTGTCTTTCGCATCTTCAGCAAAAGTTTTCAGTGGGATAAAAATCGGGATTCGCTCTGCTTGGAAGACACCTTGATTACACTGAATCGCTATATGTTGCAAAAAGGTACTTTTACCTGAGCCTGGTTTGCCCAGCACCATGAGCTTAGAGTGCCTTTCTACTGCCTTCATTCCTGGTACTCGTGGCTGATGCACTTTGCCTAAGCCTAAGCGATCAAATTCATCTGTCTTATGGTTATAAACTTGCGGTAGGTCACAAAGCTCTAAGCGTATGTAGCTAATTGGTTTATCCAAGATATTGACATCAACATAAAGGTCATCTAGCTCAATGGGTCGGGCAACATCCAATATCCGCAGGGTTCCACATTGGTCTTGGATTTTGTTGTAGCGCTGCGCTCGCACTGGCGGCACAACTTCGGCAAGCACCCTCAACAAGTCAATATCTAGAATCTTCCGCCAATCCAACTTTAGCTGTAAGCAGATATTAATAAAGCCATCACGCTCAACTGGCTCGCTTTCAAAAAAATGCTTGATTGGTTCGATAGTTAACTTCATATCATTTGCTAGTAGTCCCGTTTTCTTTACCTGAGGGAGAAATTTCTGGCAGTTTTGTTTTGTGTAAGTCTTGCCTT
The DNA here is from genome assembly GCF_963920835.1 of Scytonema sp. PCC 10023. Taxonomy (NCBI): domain Bacteria; kingdom Bacillati; phylum Cyanobacteriota; class Cyanophyceae; order Nostocales; family Scytonemataceae; genus Scytonema; species Scytonema sp. PCC 10023. The sequence continues at coordinate 3,606 of NZ_CAWUDP010000026.1, read as the reverse complement.
CACGCTTTGCCTGTTCATCAGCCTCACGTTCACGCTCTTCACATTCACGAATTTCCCGTTCAAGAGCCTGTTTTGCCTGGATTACCGAAGAAATTGTTTCCAAAGCTCGTTCTACTTGTATGATTTTGTCCGGAGATACCTGGAGAAAGGATACCTCCCGCACCAGTACATCAATATCTGAGGCGCTATCCTGTTGTTTCTTCTCCTGTGCTGGTTGACTGGCAGATTTAGCAACAATCTCATCCCACTCCAGCCCCAACTCCTCGCAAATCTTCACAAAATATTGTCGGTCAACTGGCAGACCTCGAAAGAATTTGCTGACTGTCTCACGCGAGAAACCTAACTCTTTGGCTAGCTCATTCTGAGTCAAGCACCTATCAGTCAGCGCTTTTTGTGCTTTATCTTTTCCTTGTGGAGTTACTTGGAGCGATCGCCCTACCCGTCCTGCCATAGATTATCAGCATCACTTATGCTAATTCTAGCTACCCCATTTCAAAGTCTGACTTAACTCTGACAAAGACTTACCTCAGTCTGACATCCCACAGTCCTTGCGCCGACTCGTTCTCTGACACCTGTTTACGAACCTGGAAGGGTAAAGATACAAAACGAGGACGAGATACATGAACGCCATTATTTTGTGGGTCATCCAAACTTCTGCTGAAATCACCCTAGGAATTCTCATTGAAAAGCTATTAAGTGATCCCAACAGAAAGCGTACAAGTAAATTCCTCAAATACCAAATTCTCGTAGTTTATTTGAACTGGGTGTTACTCAAAACTCCCCTTGATCCCAAGAAACTTCATCAATACCTTGAACAGCAACAAGTGTAGTTATGTAAATTGGTGCGTTAGCTCTCGCTAACACACCCTACCATTACTCTGCGCCCTCTCTTGTCCTCTGCGGTTTATTCCCCCAACTCCTTAAACAACCCCGCCAACACCACATTAGAAAACAAAAATCCATCGGGATCAGTCAACCGCAACCTTTCTTGCACAACTTCCACCCAACCTTTCTCATAATACGGCTGCAAACACTGATGAATCTCCTCCACCTTCTCCTCTCCAAACTGTTCCGCCAAAACCCCCAAACTCACACCTTCTGCCAACCGCAACCCCAACATTAAAGTTTCTAACAAAACTTCATCTGGTGATGTCACTTCGCAATCAATCACAGCAGCATCTTGCACCCACTGATAGTACTCCTTGGTTTTACGCGGACGGTTAAACCGCTTCCCTTCTACATAACTCGCCGCGCCCATGCCAAACCCGTAATAAGGGCGATTTTCCCAGTAAACCCGATTATGGCGACACTGATGTCCCGGCTGTGCATAATTGGAAATTTCATAATGCTTATAACCTGCACTCGTCAAAATTTGCTGTGCCATTCGGTACATTTTGACTGTGGTTTCATCTGTCGGCAAAGGTTGATCCCCAGGTTTATAGTAACGACCAAAAGCCGTTCCAGGCTCAATGGTGAGGTCGTAAATCGATATATGCGTCGGTGCGATCGCAACTGCTTTTTCTAAAGACTCCTGCCACCTATCTAAAGTTTGATGCGGTAATCCTGAAATTAGGTCTAAACTGAAGTCGGGAATCCTCACCTGCCGAATCAAGTCCACAGCTGCGAATATATCAGAGACGGAGTGCGATCGCCCGCAAACTTGCAATAAGTTTTCTTGAAACGCTTGTACACCTAAACTTATCCGATTTACGCCTGCACTGCGGTAGCCTTGTAGATGTACCGAATCAAACGTACCTGGGTCTATTTCCATTGAAATTTCTACCTCAGGACATACACCAAACTGTTTGTCAAGCGTTGCCAATATTCGTTGTAACTGTTCTGTAGACAGAAGAGAGGGAGTGCCGCCACCAAAGAAAATTGTAGTCAAGGGTTGACCGAGGGGTGGCGTGATGGCAATTTCTTGACATAGTACATCAACGTATTGGGAGATAGTGCCAGATGTTTCACCGCGCAAGCGATCGCCCACAACTGATACAGGAAAATCACAGTAAAAACATCGCCTTCTACAAAAGGGAATATGAATATAAGCAGAACTCGGAATACCGAAAGCAGAAACTTTTTGAATCATATTGATAAAGTTTTCAATTATTATTTACAGAATGACAAACTCATGAAAATTACTGTGTTATTTAAATGTTTTTATCGTTTGACAACAAAAACCTGAAAAAGATAAAGCATAAAAATCTTTGGTTATAATGATTGCAGATGTTGTCACACTAAGGGCTTAGTATGACGATAAATCTTTCCTAAATCTATCTTACCGAGGAAATAAACAATACTTTACTTGCTCGGTTAACACAGTTCCAGGAAAACAATACAACAATGCTTGATGCCATTATTATTTTCTCATTCGTCCTGGCAGCAGCAGGAACAGGTTACTACAGCATAGATCTGTTACCCGCAGGGGTACTAGCTAGAGTTTCTAACCTGGAAGCTTTACGCATGATAGTTGCTGCTTTTGCCGCCATATTTGGGGGCGCAGTTGGATTAAGTTTTCAAACAGGATATCGTCGCTTGCAAGCTCAAGTCCGAGAATTGCCACTCGAAGTTATTTTAACTCGTGCCATTGGATTGGTGATTGGACTATTGATAGCCAACTTAATGCTTGCCCCGTTATTCTTGCTACCAATTCCAGCAGATTTTAGTTTTATAAAACCATTAGTAGCAGTTGTTGGTAGCATCATACTGTCATACACTGGTATGAATTTAGCGGATGCCCACGGACGCGGATTATTAAGGCTGCTTAATCCCAACACCGTGGAAACAATGGTCGTGGAAGGAACTCTCAAACCTGCCAATACCAAAGTTTTAGATACCAGCTGCATTATCGATGGTCGCATCGAAACACTACTAGAAACTGGGTTTCTAGAAGGGCAGATTCTCGTGCCGCAATTTGTCTTGCAAGAATTGCAACAAGTAGCAGACGCGAGCAAAGACCAAAAGCGGGTTCGGGGAAGACGAGGACTAGAGATTCTCAACCGGATCAAAGCAGCTTACCCTGATCGCATCCTGATCAACTCTATTGACTATGACGATATTGCCACAGTTGATGCTAAGCTAGTACGTTTCGCTCAAGAAATCAACGGTACACTGCTAACGAATGATTACAACTTATCTAAAGTTGCTAGCGTCCAAAAAGTACCTGTATTAAATGTCAACGATTTGGTGAACGCTGTTCGTCCTACGTACCTACCTGGTGATAACATTGACCTGAAAATTCTTAAAGAAGGCAAAGAACCCACTCAAGGCATTGGCTATCTCGATGATGGCACAATGGTTGTCGTTGAGGAAGGCAGGAATTATGTGGGAGGAGAACTCCGGGTGGTCGTCACCAGTGCCTTGCAAACTTCCGCAGGAAGGATGATTTTTGCCAAACCTCAAGCTTCGGCGTTTGCATAAGGGCGATGGCACGTTCAATTCGAGTTAAACTTTGTGGTCGGTGCAGTCAAACTGCACCGATTCTTTATCGGGTAAAGTACGAAGAAGAAGGGCAATGGGTTTTTGTCTGCCCTGAATGTTGGACACTCTTAAGTCAGAAACCCCACGCCTAAAGGCGGGGGCTTGAAAAAAGCCTTAATCTGACCA